>NZ_BAZI01000512.1 GCF_001310775.1 Stenotrophomonas pictorum JCM 9942 | reverse complement strand
CGAGATCGGCCAGTGCCAGCAGGCCCTGACCGCCATCGCCGGCACCCCGCCGCGCTGGTACCGCTCGGTGGTGGGCATGACCAATCCGTTTGTCGCCGCCGCGCTCAAGCGGCATGGCCTGACCCGGGTGGGCTGGAGTGCGCGCGGCTTTGACGGGGTGGGTTGCACTCCGGAAGGGGTGATGGCGCGGATCGCACCGGATCTGCAACCCGGCGCGATCGTGCTGCTGCATGAAGGCGCCGGGCATGGCCACACCCTGGCCATCATCGAAGCGTTGCTGCAGCAGCTGCAGGCGCGCGGCCTGCGTGCACGCCTGCCACAGCGAACGGCGTAGACTCGCCTCCCCGCCATGCCGGCGGTGTACCGGATCTGCACCATGCCTTTTTCCCCGCTCGGCCTGTCTCCTTATGTATCGCCCGCCCTGCAGCAGGCGTTGCAGCAGGCCGGCTATGCGGCGCCGACCCCGATCCAGCAACAGGCGGTACCGCTGGTGTTGAAGGGTCGGGATGTGGTGGCGCTGGCGCCGACCGGGTCCGGCAAGACGGCCGCCTACGTGCTGCCGGCGTTGCAGCGCTTCTTTGTGTCACCGCCGCGCAAGCCCCGCGTGCTGGCCCAGCTGGTACTGGTGCCCACCCGTGAATTGGCGCTGCAGGTGGCCGATGTATTCGCCACGCTGGGGCGTGAACTGCCGCGCAAACCGCATCTGGTGTGTGCGGTGGGCGGGGTGTCGATCAATCCGCAGATGATGGCCTTGCGTGGCGGTGCCGATATCGTCGTGGCCACGCCCGGGCGGCTGCTCGACCTGCTGGCGCACAACGCGTTGTCACTCAGGCAGGTGCAGTTGCTGGTGCTCGATGAGGCCGACCGTCTGCTGGAGCTGGGCTTCGGCGCCGAGCTGCGGCAGTTGCTGGCCGAGCTGCCGGTGCAGCGGCAGACCTTGCTGTTCTCGGCCACCTTCCCGGCCGATATCCAGGCGCTGGCCGCGGCCGGGCTGCGCGATCCGCAGCGGCTGGAAGTGGGCGCGCAGGCGCCAGTGGAGATCGAGCAGCGGGCGAGTCCAGGTCGACAGCGGCCGCCGTGCCGAGCTGCTGTTGTCGCTGCTGGAAGAACAGCAGTGGCCGCAGGTGCTGGTGTTCGTCGCCAGCATCCGCGAGGGCGACCGGCTGGCCGCGCAGCTGCGCAAAGCCGATATCAGCGCCCAGGCGCTGCACGGCGAGCTGTCGCAGGGCCGTCGCTTCGGCATGCTGCAGGCGTTCAAGGATGGCCATTTGCGGGTGCTGGTGGCGACCGATCTGGCGGCGCGGGGCATCGATATCGCGCGCCTGCCGGTGGTGGTCAATTACGAATTGCCGCGTGCGCCGGCCGATTACCTGCACCGCATCGGCCGGACCGGGCGGGCCGGGGAGAAAGGCCTGGCGGTGAGCTTCATCGATGCTGCGGCGATGCCGCACTGGTGTCTGATCGGCAAGCGCCACGGGCTGGCGGTGACGGTCGAGGTGCTGCCCGGCTTTGTACCGCAGCAGGCGGCACCGGCGCCAGGCGTGGTGGCCGATAGCAATGGCGGCATCAAGGGCCGCCGGCCCAGCAAGAAG
>NZ_BAZI01000511.1 GCF_001310775.1 Stenotrophomonas pictorum JCM 9942 | reverse complement strand
TGGCTGGCCGACGATCAGAGGGCGGTGTTGCAGCGACGCAACATTCCCGACGCGGTGCTCGCCCAGTTGGCCGGCGAGCTGGCGGTACCGCTGCACGCAGGCCGGCTCGACCCTTACCTTTACGGCCAGTTCGAAGCGCGTCTGCAGGCCATGTCCTCGGTACAGGCCGGATGCGAGCGCATCGCCGGCACGCCCTTGCCGTTTGCCTACACCTTGCTGCTGCACCGCTGCGCGTGGCTGTTCTGCGTGCTGCTGCCGTTCGGCCTGGCCGGCGCGCTGGGCTGGGCCACGCCGCTGGTGTCGATGCTGCTGGCCTATGCCTTCTTCGGCCTGGACCAGCTCGGCGAGGAGCTGGAGGAGCCGTTCGGGCTGGAGCCCAATGACCTGCCGCTCGATGCGATGGTGCGTACCATCGAGATCGATGTGCTGGACGCGCTGGGCCGGCGGCCATTGCCTGAACCATTGCAGCCGCAGGGCCATGTCCTGCGCTGATCACCGTTTTTGAATCAAGGAGTAGTTCCATGGGCCATCCCCATTACCGCCCGCGCCGCATGCGCCATGACGAGTTCTCGCGCCGGCTGATGCGCGAGCACACGCTGACCACCGACGACCTGATCTGGCCGGTGTTCGTGCATGAGCTGGACGGCCGCGCGCCGGTCGGCTCGATGCCGGGCGTGGACCGCATGTCCATCGACGAGCTGCTGCGCGAGGCCGAGCAGGCGCTGGAACTGGGCGTACCGGTGATCGACCTGTTCCCGGTGATCGACGCCTCGCGCAAGACGCTGGACGCGGCCGAAGCCTGGCATCCGGAGGGTCTGGCACAGCGCGCGGTGCGTGCACTGAAGTCGCGTTTCCCCGAGCTGGGGGTGATGACCGACGTGGCGCTGGACCCGTACACCACGCACGGCCAGGACGGCATCATCGACGAGCGCGGCTACGTGCTCAACGACATCACCGTCCAGGCGCTGGTCAAGCAGTCGCTGTCGCACGCTGAAGCCGGTGTGGACATCATCTCGCCCTCGGACATGATGGACGGCCGCATCGGTGCGATCCGTACCGCGCTGGACGCCGCCGGTCATATCAACGCGCGCATCATGGCCTATTCGGCCAAGTACGCCTCGGCCTTCTACGGTCCGTTCCGCGATGCGGTGGGCAGCTCCGGCAACCTCGGCAAGGCCGACAAGAAGACCTACCAGATGGACCCGGCCAACAGCGACGAGGCCATGCGCGAGATCGCGCTGGACCTGGAGGAAGGCGCGGACATGGTGATGGTCAAGCCGGGCATGCCGTACCTGGACATCGTGCGCCGGGTGAAGACCGAATTCGGCGTGCCGACCTTCGCCTACCACGTCAGTGGCGAGTACGCGATGCTCAAGGCGGCCGCGGCCAATGGCTGGCTGGACGAGCGCAAGTGCGTGCTGGAGACGATGATCGGCTTCAAACGCGCCGGCGCCGACGGCGTGCTGACCTACTACGCGCCGCAGATCGCGCGCTGGCTGAAGGAGGCTTGAGATGGATGCTCCGGCGGTACAGGCCTACCAGTGGGTGGTATGGATGATCGGCGTGTCGGTATTCGCGGCGGTGATCGGGCTGG
>NZ_BAZI01000510.1 GCF_001310775.1 Stenotrophomonas pictorum JCM 9942 | reverse complement strand
CCGCCACCGCGCAGGCCAGCGGGTTGGCCATGAAGGTGGGGCCGTGCATGAACACGCCCGGCTCGCCGCTGGCGATCGTGTCGGCCACCGTGCGCGTGCACAGCGTCGCGGCCAAAGTCATGTAACCGCCGGTCAACGCCTTGCCGATGCACAGGATGTCCGGACTGATACCGGCATGCTCGCAGGCGAACAACCGCCCGCTGCGGCCGAAGCCGGTGGCGATCTCGTCGCAGACCAGCAGCACGTCATGCGCGTCGCACAACCGCCGCAGCTCGCGCAGGTACTGCGGATGATAGAAGCGCATGCCACCGGCGCCCTGCACGATGGGCTCGATGATGAACGCCGCCAGCGTGTCAGCGCGCTCGGCGAACAGTTGCGCGACCGGCGCGATATCACGCTCATCCCACGGTTCGTCAAATCCCGTACGTGGCGCCGGCACAAAGCAGCGCGCCGGCAGCGACGCACCGAACAGGCCATGCATGCCGGTGACCGGGTCGCACACCGACATCGCGTTCCAGGTGTCACCGTGATAACCGGAGCGGGTGGTGGCGATGTTGTTCTTGCAGGATTTGCCGCGTGCGGCCTGGTACTGCACCGCCATCTTCAGCGCCACCTCCACCGACACCGAACCGGAGTCGGCGTAGAAGATCGCCTCCAGCCCCGCCGGCACGATCTCCAGCAGCGCCTTGCCCAGCGCGATCGCCGGCTCATGGGTGAGCCCGCCGAACATCACGTGCGCCATCTTTCCCAGCTGCCCGATGACGGCCTGGTTCAACACCGGGTGGTTGTAGCCATGCACCGCGCACCACCACGAGGCCATGCCGTCGATCAGGCGGGTACCGTCTTCCAGTTGCAACAACACGCCATCGGCACGGGCGACCTTGAGCACCGGCACCGGGCCGCCCAGCGCACTGTAGGGATGCCACAGGTGCTCACGGTCGAATTGATCCATCACCATCATCCAGAACCACGCCGCGCGGGAGGCGGCTTGCAGGGCGCGTACCTTACGCCCTCGCCCGCAGCGGCGCACGTGCGCCGCCACGATGGGTTCACGTCACTGCGGCAGCGAGGCCATATCGATGACGAAACGGTAGCGCACATCGGATTTCTCCATGCGCTCATAGGCCTCGTTGATCTGGTCCATGCGGATCATTTCGCAGTCCGGCAGGATGTTCTTCTCCGCGCAGAAATCCAGCATCTCCTGGGTCTCGCGGATGCCACCGATCAGGGAACCGGCGATGCAGCGGCGGCCCAGCAGCAGTGGCACGGAGTTGATCTGGCCCATCGGCCCGACCTGGCCCACGATCACCAGCGTGCCGTCCATATCCAGCAGCGGCAGGTAGGGGTCCAGCTCGTGCTTGACCGGCACCGTGTCGATGATCAGATCGAACGAGGCCGCGGCCGCGGCCATCGCCGCCTCGTCACTGGAGACCAGCAGGCTGCCGGCGCCCAGTTCCAGCGCATCGGCCTGTTTGGACGGGCTGCGGCTCAGTACGGTGACCTCGGCGCCCAGACCGGCCGCCAGCTTCACCGCCATATGGCCCAGACCGCCCAGGCCGATCACGCCAACGCGGCTGCCCGGGCCCACGTTCCAGCTG
>NZ_BAZI01000509.1 GCF_001310775.1 Stenotrophomonas pictorum JCM 9942 | reverse complement strand
CGCTGCCGCTGATGGTGCCTGGCGGTGAGCCGTTCCCGGCGCGCGATCTGGTGATCTTCCTGGCGGCGGCGGTGATCCTGGTGTCGCTGGTCGCGGCCAGCCTGGTGCTGCCGCGGCTGCTCACCGGGCTGGAACTGCCCAAGGACGAGGACAGCCGGCGCGAAGAGGACATCGCGCGCAAGGCGTCGTCCCGGGCGGCGCTGGCGGCGGTGGAGAAAGCCCGGCAGCAGCTCGGAGAGGGCCAGAGCACCGGCAGCGTGCAGCTCTACAACGATGCCGCGGCGCGGGTGAGCCTGCTGTACCAGCGCAATCTGGACAAGGGCCAGAGCCCGGACGAGGACCCGGAGAAGGTCAAACGCATGGAGCAGGCCTATCGCAGCCTGCGCGCGGCCGGTCTGAATGCCGAGCGCGAGGAGCTGTTCCGGTTGACCCGGCGCGGGCAGATCTCCGACGAGGTCGCGCGCAAGCTGATCCGCAACCTGGACCTGCTGGAGAGCCGGCAGCGCGATTGACGCTGCCGGCGGTGATGCTTACGGCTGCGGCAGCTGCAGGAAATACGGCTCCACCGTGCCCTTGATCTTCAGCGTCATCGGGTTGCCGCGGCGGTCGCGGGCCTTGCCGGCCTGCACGCGGATCCAGCCTTCGCTGACCGAGTATTCCTCCACGTCATCGCGCTCGATGCCGTTGAAGCGGACGCCAACGCCGCGCTGCAGGGCGGCGGCATCGTGGAACGGGCTCTGCGGATTGACCGCCAGGTGATCGGGAGGGGTATCGCTCATCTTCATCATCGGTTGAAGGCCAACGTGGCCGTCTTCTGCCGCACAGGATACCTGCCGCTGCGCCCGAGCCTGAAACGCCGTGCTTCCCCGACGCCGGTGCTGCGGTCAGAATGGCGCGCCCGCCCGCAGCCAGAACAACCGCCATGCCCGACAACAGCGACTATTTCGATTTCGAGGAAAACCCCCACGACTTCGACGAGGACGACTTCGAGGCGCGGGTGTGGAACCTGCTGGTGCTGATCAACCCCGGCGACGAGGAACTGGCGCTGCAGCAGTTCAACCGCTGGCGCGAGCTGCTGGCCGAGCGCGGCGAACCGCTGGAGCCGGACAGTGACTGGCTGCCGCCGCTGTTTGCGGCCATCGGCTGGCAATCGGGTTTCGAGGTCGAGCGCGAGGATCTGGACTCGGTGATGGCCGCGGTCAGCGAGCTGGCCGCGCGCTGGAACCTGCAGCTGGACTGGGGCGGCGATCTGGATGACGAGGATTTCGCCGACCATGTCGATGGCGTGCAGCTGCTGTCCATCGCCTTCGATCGCCTGCGCGAACACGGCTACACGCTGTGGAGCGTGGATGCGGGCAGCGAGGGTTTCACCGGCTGGATGGCGCTGACCCGCGACGATGACGCGATGCTGGCGCTGTGCTCGCTGCTGAACGTGGAAGTGCGGCTGGGCAGCGATCCATTCTGATTCCGCTTTCCCCGAGGTTCGGACGCGGCCGCTGGCTGTTTCCGGCCACCCGGCTGTCGCTCACCCGGCGCTGTACTGCGCCCGCGCGTTGGCGATGACCTGGCGCATCAGGGCGCGGTCGCGATGCCGGGAAATGGCG
>NZ_BAZI01000508.1 GCF_001310775.1 Stenotrophomonas pictorum JCM 9942 | reverse complement strand
CGGGGCGCAGGCCGCGCCTTCCACCGGCCTGCGGCAGTCGCCGGAAACCTATATCGGTTACGAACGTGCTGCCAACTTCGCCGGCGGCCGGCTGTCTACGACGATGGCTGGGACTACCGCGCACCGTCGCAGCTGCGTCCGGACCAGTGGGCGCTGGACGGGCGCTGGAACGTGCAGCGTCAGTTCGCCCGCAACGAGGCCGCCGGGGCGCGCGTGCTGTACCGCTTCCGGGGCCGCGACCTGCATCTGGTGCTCGGCCCGGCCGGCGGTGGCAAGCCGCTGCGCTTCCGCATCCGTCTGGACGGGCAGGCGCCGGGCGCCGACCACGGCGTGGACACCGATGCCGACGGCCAGGGGGTGGTCACCGAGCACCGCCTGTACCAGCTGGTGCGGCAGCAGGCCGGCGGCGGCGAACGGCTGTTCGAGATCGAGTTCCTCGACCCGGGCATGAAGGTGTACGCCTTCACCTTCGGCTGAGCGGCAGCGGGTCAGATCCAGCGTCGACGTCGATGAATGCGGCGCGTTGGCATCACCGCAACATCGGCTGCGGCAGGGTGTCGATTCTTCGCGCTCTCGCGCGTCGAACACTGGAAGGCGGCCATTCCGGTCGCCATCAGCCCGGAGCTGCCCCATGTCGTATGTCGATGGTTTCGTCCTGGCCGTGCCCACGGCCAACAAGGAAAAATTCATTGCCCATGCCCGCACTGGCGATGCGGTGTTCATCGAGCTGGGCGCGCTGCGCGTGGTCGAATGCTGGGGCGACGACGTCCCGCACGGCACGCAGACCGATTTCTTCCGCTGTGTGCAGGCCAAGGACGATGAGACGGTGGTGTTCTCGTGGATCGAATGGCCGGACAAGGCCACCCGCGATGCGGCGATGGAAAAGATGATGGACGACCCGCGCATGGACCCGGCCAACAACCCGATGCCATTTGACGGCAAGCGGCTGATCTACGGTGGTTTCGCGCCGCTGGTGCAGCTGCAGGCCTAGCCGGGCCCGCCGGCCGCTGAACACCTTGCATGGCCGCGTATCGCGCGCCGGATGAATTCACATGCACCAAACCCGGCCGCGCGCAGCGTTCGCCCACGCCCCGCCGCCTGTGGCGGCCTTTCCTGGAGAACACGATGAAACGCATCGCTTCCACCCCGCTCGTGCTGGCCGGCCTGCTGCTGGCCGGGGCCGCCCACGCCGAAGAGAAAGCCCGCTCGATGGATGCCAACGGCGATGGCATGGTCTCGGCCAGCGAGCATGCCGACGCGGCCAGGATGAAGTTCGAGACGATGGATGCCAACAAGGACGGCTTCGTCACCGCCGCGGAGATGGACCAGTCCCCGATGGCGATGGGCAAGGACCGCCCGATGCGGCAGCCGCCCGCAGCCGACCGGATCAGGATGATGGACGGCGATGGTGATGGAAAACTCTCCGCCCCCGAGTACGCCGCCGCCACGAAGAAGATGTTCGACAGTACCGACACCGACAAGAACGGCATGATCAGCCGCGCGGAAATGGAAGCCAGCCACAAGCCGATGGCCGCCAGAGCCGGCGGCAACAAATGATCCAGCGCCGGGCGCCGCGGTCGCCGCGCTGACTGCCGCGACCGCTGG
>NZ_BAZI01000507.1 GCF_001310775.1 Stenotrophomonas pictorum JCM 9942 | reverse complement strand
GCGACCAGCGCGGCGCTGGCGGCCAGGCACAACAACAATTTGCGATGCATGAAAACTCCGGTTTGCGTTCGATACCCGATTCTAGGCGGGATGCACGCCGGCTGCCTGCTCAGCGCGGCGCACTTTCACCTTTGAAGCGCTGCGCCGTGGCGCCACTGACCGGACCGGTCCGGGCCGTGTCATGCACGTACAGGGTCACCTCACGTTCGAACACCAGCGCGCCCTCGACCACCGCATTGGGACCAATCACAACGCGCGGCTTGCGCGGTGCGGTCAGCGAGATGTTGAAGGAGGGGCGGCTCACCTTGATGCCGCCTTTGACATGCGAATCGATACCGACGGTGATGTCGCCGTTGACCGTTTCGATGTCGCCGCCGACCTGGGTGCCGACCAGCCCGATCGCACCATTCACCGTTTCGATATCGCCGCCGATACGGCTGCCGCGATCGACATAGATGCCACCGTTGACCGTTTCCAGACCCCGTTCGAGTACCAGGTTGCGGCCGGCGCGGATGCCACCATTGACCGTCTCGATCGCCCGGGCCTGCACGTTGTCTTCAGCGCGGATACTGCCGTTGACGGTTTCCACGCCGCGCACCTGCACGCCGCTGGCCAGCTGGATGCTGCCGTTGACCGTATCCAGATCGCCATAGCTGGCATTGGCCTCGGTGTGGATGCTGCCATTGACCTTGCTGATGTCATCGGCGGCCAGGACCAGCGGGGTGGTGGCTGTCAGGGCCAGCAGCAGAAATACACGTTTCATGCGACCTCCAGGAGGGGTATTCCGATGGACCGGAGCCGATGGCACCACGCTTGGTTACAATCCGCACCTGCCTGAAGTCATTGGAACCGCATTGCGCCCGACTTTCCACATGCGCCGCCCCGGTCAAGCAGCGATTCCGTCCCGGTGGCGTGGCAGCTGGCTGCTGGTGCTGGCGCTGGTGAGCGGGCCGCTGCTGGCGCAGACCGCGCCGCGCGATACGGAAAAGAAGCTGCAGCAGCTACGCGGCGAACTGAAGAGCGTTTCCCAGGAGCGCCGGCAGCTGGAAGAACAGCGGGCACAGGTCAACCAGCAGTTGCGCGAGGCCGACCAGAAGGTCGCCCGCAGCGCCCGCGCGGTGGCCGAGGCCGAGATGGCGGTAGCGCTTGAGCAGCGGTCACTGGCCGCGCTGCAGCAGCGCAGAACCGAGCTGGAGAGCGGTCTGGCCCGCCAGCGCCAGCAACTGGCCGCCTTGCTGCGTGGTGCCTATCAGCTGGGCACGCACGCGCCGCTGAAGCTGCTGCTGTCGCAGGATACCGTGGCCGATGCCAACCGCGAGCTGGCCTATCACCGTTACCTGCAGCGCGAGCGGGCGCGCTCGATCAGTGCCTTGACCGCGGACCTGCGGACCTTGGGTGAAACCGAGCAGCAGATTCTGGCGCGCAGCCAGGAGTTGCAACAGGCGCGCGAACAACAACGCCAGCAGGCTGCCGCGCTGGAACGTGACCGGCGCCAGCGGGCGACGATGCTGACGGAACTGGAGCGCCGTTACCACGATCGCAGCGAACGCGAAAAGGCGCTGGGCCAGGATGCGCGCTCGCTGGAGCGGGTGCTGGCCAACCTGCG
>NZ_BAZI01000506.1 GCF_001310775.1 Stenotrophomonas pictorum JCM 9942 | reverse complement strand
CCAGCGCGGCGATCTCGTCCAGGCGCGCCACACCGGCCAGCGCGGCCACCAGCACCGCGGTGAACAGGGTGATGGTGACCGGGGTGCCGGTACGCTTGTTCACCAGCGACAGACTGCGCGGCAGCAGGCCGTCACGCGACATCACGAAGAAGATGCGGCTCTGGCCGTAGAAGAACGCCAGCAGCACCGTCGGCAGGGCGATGATGGCGACGATGCCGATCACCAGCGCGGCGGTGCCGTGGCCCAGTTCGCGCATGATCAGCGCCAGCGGCTCGGCGCTCTTGCCGAACACCGTGTAGCTCATCGCGCCGACCGCGGCCAGCGCCACCAGCAGGTAGATGATGGTGCAGCCGACCATCGAGCCGATGATGCCGATGGACAGGTCGCGCCTGGGATTCTTGGTTTCCTCGGCCGCGGTGGAGATCGCATCGAAGCCGTAGAAGGCGAAGAAGATGATCGCCGCCGCCGCCATCACCCCGCGTTCGACGCCATCCGGGCCGAGCGACTTGGGGAAGCCGTAGGGCATGAACGGCTGCAGGTTCTCGACGTTGAACGCCGGCAGCGCCACGGCCACGAACACCGCCAGCGCGATCAGCTTGAGCACCACCAGTACCGCGTTGAGCGTGGCGCTTTCCTTGGTACCGGCCATCAGCATGCCGGCCACCAGGAAGGTGATCACGATCGCCGGGACGTTGAGGAAGCCGCCTTCCACGTGCGGGCCGGCGGCCAGCGCCTGCGGCAGCACCACGTTCCAGCCGAAGGAGCTGTGCAGCCATTCCAGGAAGCCGACGAAGTAGCCCGACCAGCCCACCGCCACGGTGCTGACCACCAGCGAGTACTCCAGGATCAGGCTCCAGCCCACCACCCAGGCGATGGTCTCGCCCAGCGCGCTGTAGCTGTAGGTGTAGGCGCTGCCGGCGGCCGGCATCATCGTCGACAGCTCGGCATAGGCCAGCGCCGCGCAGGCGCAGATCACCCCGGCGATGATGAACGACAGCAGCACCGCCGGGCCGGCCTTGTCGGCGCCCACGCCGATCAGCGTGTAGATACCGGTGCCGACGATGGCGCCAATGCCCAGCGCGATCAGATGGGGCCAACTCAGCGAGGGAATCAGCCGGCGGCCTTCCTCGTGTTCGGTGAGCTGGTCGATGGATTTGCGCCGGAGCCAGGACTGCATGCGGACCTCACGGTTCGTGGTGATTCGGGAAAGGGGGCGAGTGTGGGCGAACGCAGTGCAGCAAAGCCAGAAAAACCCGCCGATCCACGGGGTTGTACGTCCAGGGCGCGGTCAGGTGACGGAACCGGCACAAAAAAACACGGGGCCGTCAGGTGCTTCGGCGCGGGTGGGCCAGCAGGTAGTGGCGCAGTGCCACCGCCTGGTTGTGCTGCTCATCGCGTGCGCCGAACACCAGCGTCACCGGGCCGGCATCGAGCGCATCGCGCAGCGGTGCCAGCCGCTGTGGCTGCGCGGCCAGTTCCTGCCAGTAGCGCCGGCGGAACGCATCCCAACGCTCGGCGCGGTGGTCGAACCACTGGCGCAGTCCGTCGCTGGGCGCGACCTCCTTCAGCCAGGTCGCCTGCAGCCGTTCGCGGCTGACCCCGCGCGGC
>NZ_BAZI01000505.1 GCF_001310775.1 Stenotrophomonas pictorum JCM 9942 | reverse complement strand
GCCCGGGCGGGCTGTGGCCGCAGGCCGCCAAGGCGGTGATCGCAAGCAACAGCGCCGGCAGGCGCCACGTGTGAAAGCGGAAAACTGGCGTGATGTGCATGGACCTTGATAATGCGCCACCTCAGAAGGCCGTCATCATGGCGGCGCCCCCGGCGGCCGGCAAGGCCGTTCCAACACCTGCCTCGGGCAGCCAGCAGACAGAGTTAGGCATGAAGATCGAAAAAGACCGCGTTGTCCGTTTCCACTACACCGTCTCGGAAGTCGGCCAGGAGCCGATCGAGAGCTCCAAGGACCGTGATCCGCTGGCGATCCTGATCGGCCACGGCAACATCATTCCGGGCCTGGAAGCGGCGATGATGGACAAGGAAGCCGGCGAGAGCTTCGGCGTGGATGTGAAGTCGGCCGATGCCTACGGCGAGCGCCGCGAGGGCCTGACCCAGCGCGTGCCCAAGAAGCACTTCGGCAATACCCGTCTGGTGCCGGGTGCGCAGGTGATCCTGCAGACCAACTTCGGTCCGCGTGCGGTCACCGTGCAGAAGGTCGGCCTGACCGTGGTTGACGTCGACCTGAACCATCCGATGGCCGGCAAGGACCTGCACTTCGACGTGGAGATCGTGGAAGTGCGCGAAGCGGCCGAGGAAGAAGTGCAGCACGGCCACGTGCATGGCGACGGTGGTCACCAGCACTGAGTGCAGCTGCCAGTGTCATGAGATAAGGAACGGCCCGCCAACGCGGGCCGTTTTCCTGTGTGACGGGCAGGCTGCCGGCGCAACTTTCCCGCCCGCGGTCACCGGCGCCTGGGCGTTCTCCGCGGTTGATACCGGTTTGACGTTCCCAGCTGTTGCCCGGGTCGCATGATGCCGCCCACGTATGCCAGAAGGAGTCCTGAGCTTGTCCGATCTCACCTACCACCCTGTTGCACCGAACGAACGTATCGGCACGCTGGATGTGCTGCGTGGCCTGGCGCTGTTTGGCATCCTGCTGATGAACATCGAGGCCTTCAGCGGGCCGATGGATCTGTCCTTCACCGGTATCGACCAGCACTGGCAGGGGATCGACCGCTGGGCCGATGGCTTCGTCTACCTCTTCGTGCAAGGCAAATTCTTCACCCTGTTCTCGCTGCTGTTCGGTGTGGGCTTTGCGGTGATGGCGCAACGCGCCGAGACGGCAGGACGCGACTTCGCCCGGTTCTACCTGCGCCGCAGCCTGGGGCTGCTGGTGATCGGCGTGCTGCATGCGGTGCTACTGTGGTCTGGCGACATTCTGATCGCCTATGCGTTGCTGTCCTTCCTGCTGCTGGCGTTCCGGCAGGTGCCGGCGCGCTGGCTGCCGTTGTTGGGGGTTGCCAGCTATCTGGCCGCCGTGGCGTTGCTGCTGCTGATCGGGCTGGTGATGCAGTTCGTGCCCGATGACGCCAGGGCGGCAATGACCAGCGAGGCACTGGCCAGTATCGAGCGCCAGCGCCAGGCCTATGCGCACGGCGGCTATCTGGACGCGCTGCGGCAGCGTCTGCGCGATATCGGGGTGGCGATGAGCGTGTTGATGCTGGTCGGGCCCCAGGTGCTGGGCATGTTCCTGATCGGCAGCTGGTTCGCGCGCAGCGGCGCGATCATC
>NZ_BAZI01000504.1 GCF_001310775.1 Stenotrophomonas pictorum JCM 9942 | reverse complement strand
CGGTCTGCCGCGGCGCCATGCTGACCGGGCCGTACTGACCGATGTCGGCCGCGATCGCCTGACGAACCTTGAGGCCAAAATCGCCCGGAGCCGGCGCACAGGCCTGGCCACGCAGCGCATCCCCCAGCAGCTGCCAGCGCTCCTGGCAGCCGGAAAGTTCATCGTCATGCTCGATCCGGCGCAGCATGAAGCGCGCCTCGTCGGGCGCCAACTCGCCATCCACCAGCGCCGACAGCTGCTGCCGGTAGTGGGCGTGGAATTTGTCGACAGGGGTGTCCATCAGCTCGGGAATACGGTTGTCGGGGTTCATGCGCGACTCCGCTCACGGGTGGCGCTGGCGGTATCCAGCAAAGGACGCAGCTGGGCATCGATGGCCTCGCGCGCACGGAAGATCCGCGAACGCACCGTACCGATCGGACATCCCATCTTCTGCGCGATTTCCTCGTAACTCATACCTTCCACCTCTCGCAACGTAATGGCCGAGCGCAGCTCTTCGGGCAACGCATCAACCGCCTTCATCACGGTCTGTTCCAGCTCCTGCCGCATCAGTTCGCGTTCGGGCGTATCGGTATCGCGCAAGCGGGTCCCACTGTCGAACTGTTCGGCATCCCCGATGTCGATGTCGTCCGTCGGCGGTCGCCGGTTGTGCGCGGCCAGATAGTTCTTCGCCGTGTTTACCGCGATCCGGTGCAGCCAGGTGTAGAACTGGGCGTCGCCGCGGAAATTCCCGATGGCGCGATAGGCGCGCACGAAAGTGTCCTGGGCCACGTCCTGACATTCACTCCAGTCGGCGATGTAACGCCCGATCAGCGCGATGACCCGATGCTGGTACTTGCGCACCAGTACATCGAATGCCGCACTCTCGCCGCGCTGCACACGCCGGACCAGTTCCAGATCCAGCTCCTGCGGTGTTTCAACCTCGGCCATAACGGGCCGCACTCCTGTCAGCCCAACCGACGTCGGGCAATGAGACCGCTGCTCGCGGTAAAAGTTCAGTCCCCTCGCCGGAAGGGGGCGCACCGGCTTTTAACTCCCGTTCGGATAGCGTGTACAGGAGTGCCAGACGGCGCGAGCGCATCACATACCCAAGCATTGGGATTTGACGCCGGGGAAACAACCTCTGGATCATAGCGATCTTCTCCATACACAACCGGATGGAACGTCCCATGCTTTCAGGCTTCGATGGGCTCCGCTTCAATCATTGGCACACCGAACTGCGCGAAGACGGCATCGCCGTGCTCAGCCTCGACCGCAAGGACAGTCCGGTCAACGCCATGTCGCAGGACGTGCTGCTGGAACTGGGCGATATCGTCGAACGCCTGGCCATCGATCCACCCAAGGGTGTGGTGGTGCGCTCGACCAAGCCGGCCGGGTTCATCGCCGGCGCCGACCTGAAGGAATTCCAGGAGTTCGACCGCCGCGGTACGGTCAACGACGCCATCCGTCGTGGCCAGAACGTCTACCAGAAGCTGGCCGAGCTGCCCTGCCCGACTGTCGCCGCGATCCACGGCCATTGCCTGGGCGGCGGCACCGAGCTGGCGCTGGCCTGCCGCTACCGCGTGGCGTCCAATGACGCCTCCACCCGCATCGGCCTGCCGGAAACCCAGCTGGGCATCT
>NZ_BAZI01000503.1 GCF_001310775.1 Stenotrophomonas pictorum JCM 9942 | reverse complement strand
CAGCACCCGCGCCCCCGCTCCCGCTGCCCGACCCCGATGCGCTGGAGCAACTGCGCGACGTCCTGGCCCAGGCCCAGGACACCCAGGCCTGCCTGGTGATGATCGGCGACAAGGCGGTCCTGCGCAGCGAGGCCGGCGATGGCTTTGTGATGATGCAGCGCTACGGCGGCTCGCTGGTGGCGATGGGCGATCCGGTGGGACCACCGGAAGTCGCCCGGAAACTGGTCTGGCGATTCCGCGAAACCGCCGACCGCCTGGGTCTGCGTCCGGTGTTCTACCAGACCGGCGAACGCTACTGGCAGACCTACCTCGATCTGGGGCTGACGCTGGTCAAACTGGGCGAGGAAGCCATGGTCCCGCTGCAGGACTTCAGCCTGGCCGGCAGCGAACGGGCCGAGCTGCGCCAGGCCTGGAACAAGGGCAAGCGGGCCGGTCTGTGCTTCCGGCTGGTGCCCGCGCCGGGGGTGGCGGGCTTGCTGCCGGTACTGGCCGATATTTCCGAGCGCTGGCTCGAGGAAAAAGCCGGCGAGGAGAAAGGCTTCTCGCTGGGCAGTTTCGACCCGGCTTACCTGCTGCGCTTCCCGCTGGCAGTGGTGGAAGCCGACGGCCGGGCGGTGGCCTTCGCCAACCTCTGGCAGGCGCCCGCTGGACGGGAACTGTCGGTGGACCTGATGCGGCACCATCCCGACGCGCCCAAAGGCACGATGGACTTCCTGTTCATCGAGCTGTTCCTGTGGGGGGCGGCCAACGGCTACCGCCGCTTCTCGCTGGGCATGGCGCCGCTGACCGGGCTGGCCGAGCATCGCCTCGCCGGCCGCTGGAACCGCTTTGCCAACCTCGTCGCCCGCCATGGCGAGCGCTTCTATGGCTTTGGCGGCCTGCGCCGGTTCAAGGCCAAGTTCGCACCGGAGTGGCGTCCCCGCTATCTGGCCGCGCCCGGCGGCATGCACCTGCCGGCCGCCTTGCTGGATGTAACCCGGCTTATTTCGCTGGATCCGCAGCGCCAGAAGTGAGTGCCGCCAGACGCCGCAGGATCACCTTGGCCAGTCCTTCGTAATCCCCTTCGAAATGGTGATCGCCGGGCAATTTCACCACGCTGATGCTGTTGGCCGGCAGCTTCGGGCACAGCGCCCCGGCGTCCTCCTGCCCGTAGAGGCACAGCGTACGAGCGGCCGGCAAGGCGCGCATTTCCGGCGCGATGGGCAGACCGGCGTCATCATCGCCGCCCAGCCAGTTGCTGACATGGAACTCGTAGGAGGCGGTGCTGCCCGGCGACATCAACACGGTCATCTCCAGCATCGCCTGCGAGGCCGGAGGCAGGTGGTTGATCGCCGCCGGCAACACGTCGGCGCCTTGCGAAAAGCCGATCAGCAGCAGCCGCGGCCGCTTCCACTGCCGCGCGTAGTGCTGCGCGATCCGGTCCAGATCCGTGGCGAAACCGGCCGGCGTGCGCCGGCTCCAGAAGTAGCGCAGCGAATCCAGTCCCACCACCGGGATTCCCGCCGCCGCCAGCGCACCGGCCACGTCCTTGTCCAGTCCGGCCCAGCCACCATCCCCGGAGACGAACACCGCGAACGTATCGTCCTGCCCGGGGGCGGGAACCTCGACCAGCGGCAGCC
>NZ_BAZI01000502.1 GCF_001310775.1 Stenotrophomonas pictorum JCM 9942 | reverse complement strand
GCGCTGGCGGCGGCGGCACTGGGGAAGTAGCTGACGTTGCGACGGTGCGGCACCGGCGCCGGACAGACCGGCCGGCAGTAGATGCCGGTGCTGCGTACGGCGGTATAGAACAGGCCGTCAAAGCGCGCATCGCGGGCCAGACGCGCCTGTTCGCATTGCTCGTAGCTGGGCAGGGCGGGGTTGTGCATGGCCCCAGTCTAGGGCGCGGCGGGGACCGGCACTGGCCATTTCCGGACATCGCTGCCGAGGATGAATCCTCGTTTAGGCCCGATTGCGGGGCGGGGGGCTTTGCGCACTAGACTGTCCGCTCTTTCCGGCGCGTGTTGCGCCGTCGCACGGACCTGATTGCTCTCCATGTTGCCCAGATTCTGGTGGTCGCCGTTGTTGTGTGTCGGGCTGCTGGCCTGCAATCCACAGGAGCAGGACAAACAGCCGCTGCCGGACCCGGCGGTGGCGCAGGCGTCCGACGGTGACCATATGGTGTCGATCAACGTCACCGATGTGCCGCGGCCGGCCCCGGTCGCGGTGCCGGCCAAGGACCGTGACTGGCCGGAGGTGGCGCTGGAGAACGACCGGGTCTGGATCAGCTGTGACACCGACTACGCCGGTGAAAACGGCGATGGCGCGGCCCTGGAAACCCTGGAACGCCAGGCCATGGAGACGGCGCTGGCGCCGTGCAAGGAGCGTGGCCTGCTGCGCGTGCGCTATGCCGGCAAGATCAACCCGACGTTCGCGGCGCTGATGGCGCGGCTGGCGATCGTGGCCGAATCGATGGGTATCGACCGGCGCATCCTGGATCTGGATTCCAGCGGCGGCCAGGTGGAAGCGGCGATCGTGGCCGGCGACAGCATCGGCGAGTCCGGCTGGACCATCTGGGTGCGGGAGGGCTCGATCTGCCACAGCGCCTGCGTGTTCGTGCTGGCCGCCGGCGACAACCGTCTGATCGCCGGCAAGGTCGGTATCCACCGGATGATGCGGATCAGTTCCACCGCCACCTCGCGTGCGGAGTTGAACAAGGAGCTGCACGAGGTCTATGACAACGTGAAGGACTACCTGCAGCGCAACGGCGTGGCGGTGGGGGTGGCCGACCTGATGATGACCGTGCCCAACCGCAGCGTGCGTCTGCTCAGTGCCGAGGAACTCAAGCAGTTCGGGCTTGATGGCACCAACGCGGTGCAGGACGATCTGGAGCGGATCAAGCAGATGCGCAAGTGCGGCGATGATTTCGTGCGCCGCAAAGACGCGTTCCTGATCGCCTTCGATCGCGACTGCAAGGCCGAAGGTGCCGATCTGGACGCGGTGAACACCTGTGGCCAGGCGTTGAAGCAGCGGTTCGGATTCCCGGATGAGACCTGCCCGGACGAGAGCCCGTTGTCGGAAATAGATACCGCGCTGCTGGCGCTGCCCTCGTCCCCGGTGCAGGCGGCAGCCACCGCGCAGGTGCCGGGCCCGGCGGCGGTGCACTGAGCAGTAGGCCCATCACATCGGGCGGCATAGACTGCCGGTTCTTCCACGCAACGCCATGGGGTGCATCATGCGGTCCAGTCGTCTGTTGATACTGCTGTCACTGACTTTGCCGGCGGCTGGGTTGCTGGCCCAGACACCACCTCCCGCTGCC
>NZ_BAZI01000501.1 GCF_001310775.1 Stenotrophomonas pictorum JCM 9942 | reverse complement strand
TAGTCCCGGCACAGATCGCGGGCGACTCTGTCATCCGCTATAGGGGAGCCCCGGGTGTCGCTTGAGGCTGTGAGTTGCTCCGATGAGGTTATTTGCTTGCCGGATGCGGCTTTTTGCCTGTCGCACAAGGCTTTTTATCTGTCACGTGAGGCTTTTTGCCCGTCGATTACGGCTGTTTGCCTGACGCGTGAGGTTTTTTGCTGCTCTGTTGAGGCTTTTTGCCTGACGGCTAAGGCTTTTTGTCTCTCACGTGAGGCTTTTTGCTTGTCGGCTGAGGTTTTTTGTTACGACGTTCACGCTTCTGGAGGCTCCGCGGTGCTGTGGAGTGGCCGTGCTCAGCCCGCTGTGTGGTTGTCAGCATGCGCGACCGGTATCTACGCGTTATCGGGAATAAAACAGGCCGCCCGGAGGCGGCCTGTGCATGACGACGCGAGGAGGGGCCGGGTGTTACGCCGGTTCCGGTACCTTGCCGCCGCGGCGCTGGCCCTTCTTGAAGCGGACCCCCAGCTCGTTGCGCAAGGCATCCAGGCCCTTGTCACGGCCGGAGACCTTGAGCTGGTTGTAGCCTTCCAGGGCCACGTTCATGACATCGCTGCCCAAGGCCATTTCGGTATCCGAGGCGCGGCTGCACAGCCGGTTGAGCCGGTCCAGAATGGGGCGCAACTGGTCGATCCCCTGCAGGTCGGCTTTGGCGCCGGGCAGTTCCGCAGCCAGGCTGGGCGGAATGATGTCCGGGTTCTGTTCCAGCGCTTCCAGTGCACGCCGGGCAAACACTTCCGAGCCCGGGCCCATCTTGAACAGGCGTTGGCGCTGTTGCGGCTGCATGGCGGTGAGCTGGACCAGCTCGTTCTCCAGGTTGAGCAGCAGCTCGTTGATGCGGGTGACCTGATCCGCCGGCAGCACCAGCGTGGCTTTGCTTTGTCCCATTCCGGTATCCCTTCGATGAAAACCATCGGCTGATGGCAGGGCCTATTGCGGGTGTTGATGCGGCCTCCGGGTATCGGAGTTTGCCGGTATCGGGTCGTCGACAATGCCCCGTTCTGTTGTCGGGTAATTCCGACGCGGGCGTAGGAAATGGACGCGGTTCGGCATCGGAATACTGCCCGATGCGCCGGACTGCGCGTGAATGGATAATGCCGGCCCGCGTCGACACCTCGTTGCAGGCCGGCAGGCGCGCCCCCCGTCCAGATACGGCGTGTAGCCGGGTAAGCAGCGCGCACCCGGGCCTGTTCGATGCCTGTACCACGGTGTTTACCCGGGTGCGGCCGATGGCCTTACCCGGGCGACTCGACTGCCCGATGCGCCGGACTGTGCGTGAAGGGATAATGCCGGCCCGCGTCGCCACCTTGTTGCAGGCCGGCAGGCGCGTCCCCCCTTCAGAAACAGGAATCAGCAATGGGTGATGCCATCCGCATCGGAATCGTGGGTTACGGCAATCTGGGACGCGGAGTGGAATTGGCCATCGCGCGCAATCCGGACATGGTGCTGGCCGGGGTGTTCACCCGCCGCCCGCCGGACCAGGTGGCCACGGTGTCGGCCGCCACGCCCGTCCACGGCATCGAAGCGCTGGACGTTCCGCGCGCGGATATCGACGTGCTGGTGCTGTGCGGCGGTCCAAGGACGA
>NZ_BAZI01000500.1 GCF_001310775.1 Stenotrophomonas pictorum JCM 9942 | reverse complement strand
CAGCGCATGGGCCGCCAGCGGCAGCCCCAGACTCTGCAGGGGTGGCAGCGGCACGTAGGGCCCCAGGGGCAGCTCGCTGCGCAGATGACCATGCGTCGACAACGCGGCAATCCGCTCCAGCAGGCCGGCATGCGCGGCCAGGGCATCAGCCACCGCCTCGGGTGCGGCACGCACCTTGTCCAGACACGCCCCACCCTCGTTGATCCGGCACAGCGCATCGTCGTGCACCCAGGCCACCGGCTCACCGCCCAGTTGCGGCGCCGGCGCGGTCGGCATCCCCCCGCCATTTTCCAGCCAGTGGGCCTCGAACCGCTGCTGCCATTGCCCATAGTCGCTGGCCAGTGCATCCACCAGTGCGCGGCGCGCGGCTGCATCCAGCGATTCGTGATGCAACGTCATCAACGCCACATACGCATTGCTGCCGGGTCGCTGCGGCCCGGTCTCCAGCGCCGCCAATGCCTCCTCCTGCAAGGTCGTTGACGGCCAGAACCGCGACACCAGCAACAGCCCGCCGACCACCAGCACCAGCCCCAAAAGCCCCCCGCCCAGCCATTTCAACGTCTTGCGCATCATCCCTGCCCCTGCTGTGTATCCATGACAGAACAATCACCGAGCCTGGCCGGCCCGTGCCCGCCGGTACAATAGCCGCATGTCGCCCGAAGCCGCCTCCCCCGTCGCCCCTCGCCCCTCCCTGCAACGCCTGTTTCTGACCGGCCTGCTCACGCTGCTGCCAATCTGGCTGACCTGGGTGGTCGTCAAGTTCGTCTTTGTCATGTTGTCGGGCATCAGCAGCCCGCTGGTGATCCCGCTGTCCGAACGCATCGCCGCCTCCTTCCCGGACTATCTGGGCTGGGTGAAGGCCGAATGGGTGCAGGACACCATCGCGCTGCTGGCCACGCTGCTGGTGATCCTGCTGGTGGGCATCCTCAGCCGCCGCGTGGTCGGGCAGCAGCTGCTGCGCTGGTTCGGCGCGGTCATCCAGCGTATTCCGCTGGCCAGCATCATCTATGACAGCGCCAGGAAGCTGCTGGACATCCTGCAGACCAAGCCCGGCAGCACCCAGCGCGTGGTGCTGATCGACTTCCCGCACCGCGACATGAAATCGGTCGGACTGGTCACCCGCGTCATCCGCGAAACCGGCACCGGCCGCGAGCTGGCGGCGGTATATGTGCCAACCACCCCCAACCCGACCTCGGGCTATCTGGAAATCGTGCCGGTGGAACTGCTGACCCCGACCGACTGGAGCGTGGACCAGGCGATGAGCTTCATCATCTCCGGAGGTGCGGTGGCGCCTGAAACCGTGCCGTTCACCCGCGCCGGCGACCGCTGAACCGGCGAGGCCGGCAACACGCTGAAGCCCCAGGCTTCAGCGCGGCAAACGCAAGAACAACCACAGCTGTACCGCAACCGTGCGAGCGTTGTTCCGTCTGGTCGTGGCCGGCGGAATGGGGCAAGCTCGCCTGCTTGAGTGTTCTTGGAACTGCTGATGCCCTCCAGCCCATCGCGCCTGCTCGCGCTTGCCATCGCCGCCCTCGTGACCATCTCCGCGGCGGCCCCTGCCGACGCGGCCAAGAAGAAGAGCCAGCGCACGCCTACCGCGCAAAGCCGCAGCGCAAAGCCCAAGGCCAAG
>NZ_BAZI01000499.1 GCF_001310775.1 Stenotrophomonas pictorum JCM 9942 | reverse complement strand
CGGTATTCCGGGTGCGGCTGCCCGCACACCGCGCCGACGCCAGCCATCGGCCACGTCGCAGGGTGCAGCGTGGGCCGATCGGCGAGGACGTGATCGCGCAGCTGCCGCTGCAGGGAATGCGGCTGCTGGCGGTGGAGGATCAGCCGGATGTGCTGGCCAATATCCACCGGGTGCTGGAAGAGCAGGGGGCGTCGGTGATCACCGCCAGTTCCGCGGCCGAGGCGCTGGAGCTGCTGGACCGGCGTGGGCACACCGCCTTCGATCTGCTGCTCAGCGACATCGGCATGCCGGGTATGGATGGCTACGGTCTGGTGCGCACGCTGCGCGAGACGATGGGCGTCTCAGGCCGTGAACTGCCGGCGGTGGCGGTCACCGCGCTGGCGCGGGAGGATGACCGCCGCCGTGCGTTCGCGGCCGGTTTCCAGGCGCATGTGGCCAAGCCGTACAGTCTGGCCCAGCTGGTCGGGGCGATCCGCGACGCCAGGCTGCGCCACTGAAAGCTTTGCGCGGATTTCACATGAGCTGTGGGTAGTGTGATCCCCGTCACCGAGGACGCTGCCATGGCTCTCTACGCGCCCCACGTCTATTCCGACCCGATGCGGATCGCCCTGCTGGAAACACTGCTGGGTGAACTGGGCGACCGCACCCGGGTCGTTCTGGTGTTGCAGGACGGCATCCAGCTGGCGGGCACGGTGACCACGCGGCCGGCGCTGCAGCACTTTGTCGATCACAACGACCAGCCGGGTGTGAACGCCACCGTGCGGCTGGATGACCTGGGACGCTTCTCGCAGCAGCATGTGGTGTGGCTGGACAGCATCCGCGAGGTACGGCGGATGCCCGGCGAAAGCGCCTGAAGGGCCGGTTTCGGGGCGGACGGCTAGAATGGGCGGCCCTGTTCTTTTTGCCGGTTCGCAATGGCTGCCCAGCACGACGCTCCTCTGGAAACCCTCTTTCTTCCGTTTGCCGCGGGTAACCTGCGTTGGCCGCAGGGGCCGGTCCTGTTCCTGCGTGCGCGCGACGGTTGGCCGTTGCGTGAACATGCCGCCAGTGACCAGCTGGTCTGCGAACAGAGCTTCCGCCCGTTTGCCGCGGCGCTGGAGCGCAGTGGCTGGCAGGTACGTGACGAGGCCCAGGTACAGGGCGATGCCACCCGCTATGCGGCGGTGCTGGTATTGCCGCCGCGGCAGCGTGACGAGGCCCGCGCACTGTTTGCCCGCGCCGTGGCCCTGCTCGCCCCCGGTGGCATCGTGGTGGCCTGCCAGTCCAACAACGAAGGCGCCCGCTCGGGTGAAAGCGACCTGCAGCAGCTGGCCGGACTCGGCGGCAAGCTGACCAAGAACCACTGCCGTGCCTACTGGACCGCGCCGGCCGACGGCAGTCACGACGAGGCGCTGCGCAAGCGTTGGGCGGCGCTGGATGCACCGCGCACCATTGTCGATGGCCGCTTCCACAGCCGTCCGGGCGTGTTCGCCTGGGACCGGATCGATCCGGCCTCGGCGCTGCTGGTGGAGCAGCTGCCGGCGGATCTGGCCGGTCACGGCGCCGATCTGGCGCCGGCTGGGGTTACCTGTCGGCCGAGGTGCTGGCGCGCTGCCCGAAGGTGAGCGCGCTGGATCTGTACGAGGCCGAGGCG
>NZ_BAZI01000498.1 GCF_001310775.1 Stenotrophomonas pictorum JCM 9942 | reverse complement strand
CTGGCCCGGCGTGAGGCCCGCGCGCTGGCCGCGCTTGACGGCATGGAGGCCACGCCGCGGTTGCTGGGCTGGAACGGCCACTGGCTGGATCGCAGCTATATGGAGGGCGCGGCGATGTACCAGCGCCCACCGCACGGTGATCTGTCCTACTTCCGTGCGGCGCGGCGGCTGCTGCAACGGGTGCACCGCCATGGCATCGCCCACAACGATCTGGCCAAGGAGGCCAACTGGCTCGTGCGCGAGGACGGCTCGCCGGCGCTGATCGATTTCCAGCTGGCGGTGCGCGGCAACCCGCGCTCGCGCTGGATGCGGCTGCTGGCGCGCGAAGACCTGCGCCACCTGCTCAAGCACAAGCGGATGTACTGCCGACACGCGCTGACCCCGGTGGAACGGCGCCTGCTCAAGCGCCGCTCGTGGATCCGCGAGCTGTGGTTTGTCACCGGCAAGCCGGTCTACCGTTTCGTCACCCGCCGCATCCTGCACTGGGAAGACAACGAAGGGCAGGGCCCCAAGCCCTGAGTTTGCGGCGGCATCAGTGCGTGGGCGTATGGAATGGCCGGTGCGGGGCATAATCGCGGTTCCCGTCAGCGTGTTTCCGGAGTCGGCATGTCATCGTTGCAAGGCAAAACCCTGTTCATCACCGGCGCCTCGCGCGGCATCGGCCTGGCCATCGCGCTGCGCGCCGCGCGCGATGGCGCCAATGTGGCCATCGCGGCCAAGTCGGCGGTGCCCAATCCCAAGCTGCCGGGCACGATCCACAGTGCCGCCGAGGCGGTCAACGCCGCCGGCGGCCAGGGGCTGGCGCTGAAGTGCGACATCCGCGAGGAAGACCAGGTACGGGCGGCGGTCGCGGCCACGGTGGACACCTTTGGCGGGATCGACATCCTGGTCAACAACGCCTCGGCGATCTGGTTGCGCGGCACCCTGGACACGCCGATGAAGCGCTTCGACCTGATGCAGCAGGTCAACGCGCGGGGCAGCTTCCTGTGCGCGCAGGCCTGCCTGCCGCACCTGCTGGCCGCGCCCAATCCGCACATCCTGACGCTGGCGCCGCCGCCAAGCCTGGACCCGAAGTGGTGGGCCCCGCATACCGGCTACACCCTGGCCAAGATGGGCATGAGCTTTGTCACCCTGGGACTGGCGGCGGAGTTCGGTCCGCAGGGCGTGGCGGTCAATGCGCTGTGGCCGCGCACGGTGATCGCCACCGATGCGATCAACATGATTCCCGGCGTGGATGTGGCCGGCTGCCGCACGCCGCAGATCATGGCCGACGCCGCGCACGCGGTGCTGACCCGGCCGGCGGCCGGCTTCAGCGGCCAGTTCCTGATCGATGACGAGGTGCTGGCGCAGGCCGGCATCAGTGACCTTTCCGGCTATGCGGTGGACCCGTCGCGGCCGCTGCTGCCGGACCTGTTCCTGGACTGAGTCACCCGGCAGGCCGCCCGCGCCGGTTTACGGCCTCGGTCGGCGAGGTGGGATGTGCTTTCCCGCCCCGGAACCTCACCGGGCAACCTGCCGGCGTTGTCGATCGGACCGTGGCGCTGTGATCTCACGTCACTGGTTGAATGGCTCCGGCAAGACGCTGCCGCAACGGCGGCAGTGACGGGCGTCGGCTTCGTGCCCCTCCAGCCCGCAGTGCGG
>NZ_BAZI01000497.1 GCF_001310775.1 Stenotrophomonas pictorum JCM 9942 | reverse complement strand
GCACCGCGCGGATGCTGGTCACCCGCAGCGACACGCTGGTCTCGACCATGATCGGCGCGCGCCTGTTGCAGGCCCATGCCCGGTTGCTGGCCGCGATGCTGGAAGAAATGCCGGTGGATGTGGCCTTGCCGGCGCAATGCGCAGCGGCATTCGCCCCGCTGTCGGCTGCGGAGATGAGCGGTTGCAATGCCTTGCGTGGGGAATTTGAAATGGCCGATTCATTGCTGGCGCTGGAGGCCAGGCGGATCGGACGGTACCCGGGCGGCTCGTGGGTCTTCAATGCGCCGCGGACGCGCGCCCTGCAGGCGGTCAACCTCGGTCAGAGCTGCCTGCCGGCGGCGCAGGCGCGGATCGCACAGGACTTGCCCTTCCAGGCCAGTCAGGCGCAGGCGTCCGTCTGGCGTCTGGAGTGCGCGACCAATGCAATCGGCTGCATCCTGGGCAGTGTGGCGGCTCCCGCCTATGAGCAGTACCCGCGCCAGTTGCAGGATGTCGGTGCCGAGCTGGGCCTGCTCAACGCGCTGCTATGGCTGCGTGGACAACCGTTGCAGGGTTCTCTGGCGACACGCCTTCAGGCCATGCCCTCCGGCTACGCCAGTGCGCAGCGGCCGGTCCTGCTGGCGGCTGATGGACGGGGGCTGGAAACGGTGCTTTATGCCCCGCGTGGCGGGGAAAACCGGGTGCGTCTGCCACTGCCAGCGGCATTGTGGGAGCCGGCGCCCTGACGCTCGCGGACCGGATGAAAACGCCGGCCGGTACCGCGCCGGCTTGAACTCAGCGCGCGCGGGGCTTCAGCCGCACGTAGACCTGCTTGCGGACGCGTGCGACGAGCTCGCCGCGCTCATCCCGGATCTCGTTCTCGAACCAGCGCAGGTGCTTGCCGCCCTCGGCGGTGGCCACTTTGATCTCCTCCACCAGCCCATCGTCGAGATGGAATTCGGTGGCCACCACGCCACGGCCGGGCCTGATGAACTCCACCTCGCCGGCTTTGTCCCAGACAACATAGTCCCGCCCAAGTTTCTGCAGCAGGCACAGCATCCAGAACGGGTCGGTCATCGCGAACAGCTGCCGCCGAAATGGGTGCGCACGTAATTCATGTTCCACAGCCGTTGCCGCAGCTCGACCCGCACGCGGCGGTAATCGTCATCGATGGCGGTGACGTGGATGCCGGAAAACAGGAACGGCGGCCACAGGTTGATGCCGTGGCGGAACAGGCTGGCTTTCATCGGACGGACAAGCGGCGCGGGGGAGTGACAGTCTAACATTCGCGACCGTATGGATAAGGCCGGGGTGGGCCGTGGCCCCGGCCGGGTGTTTCAGCAACGGGCTGCCATCAGAACAGCAGCGAGGCCATCCGCCGGCGGTAACGGCCGACCAGGTCCTCATCCTCGATGACGCGGAAGGCGTCGATCAGCGCCTTCTTGGGCAGGTTCTCGTGGAAGGCGCGGTCGATGCGCAGCATCTCGATGAACTGTTCCAGCGCCGCTTCATCCTCGCCGCCGAGCAGGTGGTGGATGCCCAGCAGGTGGCGGGCTTCCAGGTCATTGCCGTCGGCCTGCACGCGAGCCGCCAGCACGTCGGCGGCCGGTGCACCCTGCAGCGCGAGGCCGAAATCCAGGCGGGCACGGGCACGCACGGCGCGG
>NZ_BAZI01000496.1 GCF_001310775.1 Stenotrophomonas pictorum JCM 9942 | reverse complement strand
CCTGGGTGCCGCTGCGCTATCTGTATCCGCAGGCCGACATCCCGGTGCTGCAGGTGTCGATCCAGCCGGGGCTGGGGCCGCGCCACCAGTTCGACATGGGCCGGGCGCTGGCGCCGCTGCGCGAGCAGGGCGTGCTGCTGGTCGGCTCGGGCAGCATTACCCACAACCTGCACGACTGGCGCAACTACGATCAGGCCCGGGAAGCGCCGTACGTGCGCCCGTTCATCGGCTGGATCGAGCAGAAGCTGCAGGCCAACGACCTGCCGGCGTTGTTCGACTACCGCCGGCAGGCGCCGTCCGCCGTGCAGGCCCATCCCACCGACGAGCACCTGCTGCCGCTGTATTTCGCCATGGGTGCGGCCGGCACCGACCAGCTCGGCGCGCAGCGCATCGATGCCGGCATCGACCTGGGGTTTCTGGCGATGGACATCTACCGCTTCGACGGCGCGAGCTGATCGAAGGCGGTGCGATGGCACCGCTTCACGCCGCGCGCATCGGCATCCCGGCACGCCTGTGGTAGTTTTCCAGCGGTATTTTTCCGTCGCTGCCCGCGCCGGCAGCGCGCTGTCGTGGTGGTGATTCCCTGGAACGGGCATGCACACGATCGAAGTCGTCCTGGCGATGCTGGTGGCCGTTGTCGCCAGCGGCTATCTGGTAAGAATCCTTCCCTTTTCGCTGCCGCTGCCGCTGGTGCAGATCGGGCTGGGCGCGCTGATTGCCGGGGTGTTCAAGCGCGGTCATGCGCTGGACCCGGAGATGTTCTTCCTGCTGTTCCTGCCGCCGCTGCTGTTCCTGGACGGCTGGCGTATTCCCAAACACGGCCTGTTCCGCGACAAGGGCGCGATCCTGGAGCTGGCGTTTGGCCTGGTGGTGTTCACCGTGCTCGGCGCCGGGCTGCTGATCCACTGGTTGATCCCGGCGATGCCACTGGCGGTGGCCTTCGCGCTGGCGGCGATTCTCTCGCCGACCGATCCGGTCGCGGTCGGGGCGATCGCCTCGCGGGTGCCGATGCCCAAACGGCTGATGCACATCCTGGAAGGCGAGTCGCTGCTCAACGACGCCTCGGGCCTGGTCTGCTTCAGTTTCGCGGTGGCCGCGGTGATGACCGGCAGCTTCTCGCTGGCGCAGGCCTCGCTGACCTTCCTGTGGGTGGCGCTGGCCGGCCTGGCGATCGGCGTGGGGGTGACGTACGGGGTATCCACCTTCCAGCGCTGGCTGTGGCGCAGCTTCGGCGAGGAGCCGGGCGCGGCGCTGCTGCTCAACCTGCTGATTCCGTTCGCCGCCTACCTGCTGGCCGAGGAGTTCAAGGCCTCGGGCATCCTGGCCGCGGTCGCCGCCGGCATCACCATGAGCTATGTCGAGCTGACCGGCCGCATCAGTGGCAGCATGCGGGTGCAGCGCGCGGCGGTCTGGAACACCGTGCAGTTCAGCTTCAACGGCATCATCTTCGTGCTGCTGGGCGAGCAGCTGCCGGGCATTGTCGAACGCGCGGTCGATACCATGGCCACCAGCGGCCAGCGCAACCCGTGGTGGCTGCTGGTGTACGTGCTGGCGATCAACATCATGCTGGTGCTGCTGCGACTGGCGTGGGTGTGGCTGTCGCTGCGCTGGAACCTGCTCCGGGCGCGCTGGCGCGGCG
>NZ_BAZI01000495.1 GCF_001310775.1 Stenotrophomonas pictorum JCM 9942 | reverse complement strand
GCCGTCCGCAGCGCGCCGGCCGGTCAGACCAGACCTTCGGCCTTCAGGGCGGCCTGCACCGCCGGATCGGCCTGCATGCGCTGCTCGAAGCGGTCCAGCGCATCCATGCCGGCCAGGTCGAGCTTCAGCCCGCGCGCCCAGCGCAGCGTTACATAGGTGTAGGCATCGGCGATGGACGGACGCGACGTGCCGCCGAGCCAGTCCACCTGCGCCAGACGGTCGTTCACCCGCTGGTACAGGGCCTTGAGCCTGTCGCGCGCGTTCTGCTGGGTGCGGGCGATCACCGCCTCGTCTTCCAGATACCGGGTCGAACCGAAGATCGGGTAGTACACCGGGTGCAGATCGGCGTTGACGAAGGACAGCCAGCGGTTTACTTCGGCGCGGGTGCGCGGCTCGCTGCCACCGTCCAGGCCGGCGGCCGGCGCCTTGTCGCAGATGTAGTGCAGGATCGCCGCGTTCTGGGTCAGCACCCAGCCGCCGTCTTCCAGCACCGGCACCGCGCCGGAAGGATTCATCGCCAGGAACTCGGGCGACTTCATGGTCGGCATATCCACGATCTGGACTTCAAACGGCAGGCCGGACCAGATCAGCGCGATATGGTCGGCCAGCGAGCAGGCGCCGGGCTTGGTGTAGAGCTTCATGGGAATCCTGTCGAAGGGATGGGACTCCGCATTATCGCTACAAGCGCGCTGCCGTTTGTGGCCATGCGTAGCACAGACAGTGCGCCACGCGTTCAATCTGCTCAGGAGTTGCGGGGCTTGAGCGACTGCACCTTATAGAAGGTGTGGCCGCCGATGACCGCGACCTGGTAGGCGTTGCGCCAGCTCGGGCTGGCGATGGCATGGGCGGCGAAATGGCTGGCGCCGGGCACGATCTCCTTGCGTTCGCCCACGGGCAGTGCCCAGTTGCGCTCGGCGGCAAAGGCCACGTCAACGGCTTCCGCCCAGGCATCGTTGTTGCGCAGCTGGGTGCCGGGGGCGACCAGGGTCGGGGCGAACTGCTTGCGCGCGGTCACCACCTGGCACATCGAGTCGCCCCACAGGCCGCTGTCCAGCCGCCGCAGGGCGACTTCGGCCACGGCCTGCTGGCCGCGCAGGGTCTGGTCGCGGGCTTCCAGATAGACGGTGGTACTCAAGCACAGCGAATCGGCAGCCGGCTGCGGCAACATCTGCGACAGCCAGAGAATCCAGGCCAGTTTCATAAATCTCCTTGCTCCGTATGGGCCCGCGGCAACCTGCTCCGGGAATGGAGCAGAACGGCACGTCGGACTTGGCGTTATGGGGAGGCGGCCATGGCATCGGGGCCGCCCCGTGGGCGGCTCTCCATCAGATGTGGGAGGGCCGCGCCTGGCTCACCGGGACTGGGGGTGAGCGAGAAGTGCGCGCAAGGTAGGGGGCGAATCCAAAACTCATCCTGAACGTTATTTCTTGACATTCAGGTTTGCATCTGAAGCCGAATGGGCGCCGGTTTTGCGTATTCACATTTTGGGCGGGCGCCACGCAGCACGGCGCGGAGGCCCTGATTTCCCCATTTCAGCGGGGAAAATGCGTGATACGCATCGCGTTTTCAGCGCTATAAGCCGCTCAAACAGGCCGATTGCCGGCGCCGGCCCCATCGGCCGAGCCCCGCCGGCCAAGGGGGCCGTCCG
>NZ_BAZI01000494.1 GCF_001310775.1 Stenotrophomonas pictorum JCM 9942 | reverse complement strand
GCCGCAAACCGCTGTGGGGGTTCCGCCGGCAAACCCCCACAGCGCGCGCGGGGCCGGCGCTGCACGCATCGCAAGCCATCCCCATTCAGCTTCGAGCCGGGCGATTCCAGCGCCACCCGGTGGCGGAAATGCCGCCGCAACCACCTCTACCTGCTATTGATATTGTTTCTTGAGCCGGACAAAGTCCGTGTCCCGTTGGTAGAGGTACCTGTTCCATGATCCAACTCGATGCCGTGCAGACGGTGGCCTTTGCCGGCCTGACGCTGTTCGCGGGTTACGCACTGTGCCGCGCCATCCCGTTTCTCCGCCGCTACAACCTGCCCGAGCCGGTCATCGGCGGGCTGCTGGTGGCGCTGGCGGTATGGTGGGCGCACAGCCAGCAGGTAACGCTGTTCACCCTGGACACCACGCTCAAGACCCCGCTGATGGTGGCCTTCTTCACCACCCTGGGCATCAATGCCAGTGTGCGGCTGCTGCGTATCAGTGGCCGGCAGGTGATGACCTTCCTGGTGATCGCGGCGCTGTTTGCGGTGCTGCAGAACCTGATCGGCATCGGCGTGGCCTGGATGTTCGACCTGCACCCGATGTTTGGCGTGTTGGCAGGTTCGGCCACGCTGACTGGCGGCCCGGCCACCGGCCTGGCGTTCGCGCCGCTGTTCGAGAAGGCCGGCCTGCAGGGCGCCGAGACCCTGGCCGTCACTGCGGCCATGGCCGGCATCATCTGCGGTGGCGTCGTCGGCGGACCGGTCATCACCGTGCTGCTGCGCCGCTTCAAGGTCATCACCCCCAGCAGCCGCGGCGAAAGTGGCGCAAAGGACGTGGATGAGTCGATCCTGCTGCGCTATCCCAGCGAAGCGGCCCGCGAGTTCGATTCGCTCAAGAGCATCGTCGTGCTGCTGATGGCGATGTGGGTCGGCGCGTGGGTGGGCCAGAGTTTCACCCACATCGGCCTGACCCTGCCCGGCTATATCGGCGCGATGCTGGTGGGCGCGCTGATCCGCAACATCGATGACGCCACCGGCTGGATCAAGCTGTCGGTACCCACCACCGATCTGATCGGCAACATCTGCCTGGCGCTGTTCCTGGCCATGGCGCTGATGGACCTGAAACTGTGGGAACTGGCCGGTCTGGGCGTGCCGCTGCTGGTGAACCTGATCATCCAGGTCGGCGTGGTGGCGCTGTTCGCGGTGCCGATCTTCTATCTGATGGGCCGCGACTATGACGCGGCGGTGATGGGCGGTGGTTTCATCGGTTTCATGCTCGGCACCACCGCCAACGCCATGGCGGTGATGCGCAAGCTGGTGCAGCGCTATGGCATTGCACCGCGTGCGTTCCTGGTGGCACCGCTGGTGGGCGCGTTTTTCATCGACTTCATCAACGCGTTGATCATCACCGGCTTCCTGAACTTCTGGCCGCATTGAGCGACCGGTTCCGTGCGCCATATCCGTGCCATGCGCACGGATATGGCGCGACAATGTGAAGCAACGCTCACACCGTAGCCGCCTTCACCATGACCTCTCCCGCTGCAGCCCCCGCGTCCTCCGGTCCTGACCTGATCATCCTCGGTGCCGGCGTGGTGGGTCTGGCCAGCGCTTGGGCGGCCGCCCGGCGCGGCCTGGCGGTGCTGCTGGTCGATCGCAACGCCGGTCCGG
>NZ_BAZI01000493.1 GCF_001310775.1 Stenotrophomonas pictorum JCM 9942 | reverse complement strand
CCGCGACCAGTCGCCGGGCGGCCGCCAGGATCGCCTCGCGGTTGCCGGCGAGGCGCTTTTCCATCCGTTCCGAGCGTTTGTAGGCCATGGAATGATTCTATGTTCAATTTTTGAATTTGTATTCACTTCTTTGCACGGACCCGTTAGGCTGCGCGCAACCGCCCGTGCTGACGGCCTCTCCCGTCATCCCCACCCCGGAGCGCCCCTCGCCAAGCAGTTCTGGAGCCGCCCCCATGCATATCCCCTCCCTGTCCTTCGATCTCGGCGAAGAGATCGACATGCTGCGCGAAAGCGTGGCGCAGTTTGCCGCGGCACATATCGCGCCGCTGGCCGCCGACGCCGACGCGACCAACCATTTTCCCAACCAGCTCTGGCGCCAGCTCGGCGAGCAGGGCCTGCTGGGCATGACCGTGGAAGAGCAGTACGGCGGCAGCGGCATGGGCTATCTGGCGCACGTGGTGGCGATGGAAGAAATCTCGCGCGCCTCTGGCGGTATCGGCCTGTCCTACGGCGCGCATTCCAACCTGTGCCTCAACCAGCTGCGAAAGAACGCCAGCGAGGCGCAGAAGCACAGGTACCTGCCCAAGCTGTGCAGCGGCGAACACGTCGGCGCGCTGGCGATGAGCGAACCGGGCGCCGGCTCGGACGTGGTGTCGATGAAGCTGCGCGCCGAGCTGCGCGGCGACCACTACGTGCTCAACGGCAACAAGATGTGGATCACCAACGGCCCCGATGCCGATGTGCTGGTTGTCTATACCAAGACCGACCCGGACGCCGGTTCGCGCGGCATCACCGCCTTCATCATCGAGAAGGGCATGAAGGGCTTCTCCACCGCGCAGAAGCTGGACAAGCTCGGCATGCGTTCGTCCAACACCTGCGAACTGGTGTTCCAGGATTGCGAAGTGCCGGTCGAGAACGTGCTCGGCCAGGTTGGCGGCGGCGTGAAAGTGCTGATGTCCGGGCTGGACTACGAACGCGTGGTGCTCTCCGGCGGCCCGCTGGGCCTGATGGCCGCGGCACTGGATGTGGTGCTGCCGTACGTGCACGAGCGCAAGCAGTTCGGCGAGGCGATCGGCACGTTCCAGCTGATCCAGGCCAAGCTGGCCGACATGTACGTCGGATTCAACGCCTGCCGCGCCTATGTGTACGCGGTGGCCAAGGCCTGCGACCAGGGCCGGACCACACGCCAGGACGCGGCCGGCGCGATCCTGTATTCGGCCGAGAAGGCCACCTGGGCCGCGGGTGAGGCGATCCAGATCCTCGGCGGCAACGGCTACATCAACGAGTACCCGGCCGGACGTTTGTGGCGCGACGCCAAACTGTACGAGATCGGCGCCGGCACTTCGGAGATCCGCCGCATGCTGATCGGCCGCGAACTGTTCCAGCGCACAGCGTGATGGCGCTTGATCGCCTTCCCCGGAAACCGGTGAAGCGATCCGAACACCATACCCTCGCGCCCATGCGGCAACCGACATGCTCCATGCACCCTCAGGATTCCGGCCATGACCGTACTCACCTCCCAGCTGCAACCCGGCAGTGACAGCTTCGAAGCCAATCGCACCGCGATGCAGGCCCAGGTCGATGATCTGCGCGCCACCCTGACGGCCACCGCCCGCGGCGGCAGCGATGCGGCGCGGGCCAAACACACTGCGCGCGG
>NZ_BAZI01000492.1 GCF_001310775.1 Stenotrophomonas pictorum JCM 9942 | reverse complement strand
GCGGCATGGGCCATGCCCATCGCGCCTCCGGCAACCAGGGCCATGCCCCGGCACCGTTTCCAGAAAACCGCTGGTGTGGATGACGTCATCGCCCGTTCCTGTGGCAGTGGAGGGTTACCGGGTCGCTCCGCCCGGCCCGGTGCTTGCCTACTTCTCTTTGCGCCAGTTCACCGAACCGCGGTTTTCCACCGTGGACGATTCGATTTCCACGTCGAAGCCGCGCCGCAGCAGGTACTTCAGGGTGAGCACCGAGCCGCTGCCGACCAGCGAGACGCCATAGCCGATGTACAGCTTGGGGGTGATGTATTTGCCCACGCCGATCACCGAACCGCCCAGCGCGCGCGACTGGCTGACCCCGGCATCGTCCAGCCCCAGTTTGGCGCCGACCTGCGCGGCCAGCAGGCCGCTGCCGGCCGACAGCGCCGCCGAGGCGGCATTGACCTGCTGCGCCTGATCGCTGCTGGCCATGCTCAGACTGCGTCCGAGCACCAGATAGGCCAGCGATTCGGACTGCGACATGGCCGGGTTGGACCACACATCCACCCGCGGCGCCTGGGCGCGGCCGGTGACGTGGATGCCGGCGGTGACCTCGCCGATCTGGCGCTCGGCGCGGATATTGATGCGTGGATCGGACACGATGCCGTGGTTCCACAGCAGCTGGCCGTCGGTGATGGTCAGGTCCTGGCCGTAGGCCTTGTAGCGGCCGGTCACGTCCAGGCCGCCGTTGGCGGTCATCTCGCGGCCGGGAATGGCGCGTACCTGCATCTTGCCGGTCAGGGCGCCCTTCAGGCCGAAGCCGCTCATCTTGACCTTGTTGCCGAGGCTGATGGTCAGGTCCATGTCCAGCGGCGAGGCCGGGCCCTCTTCCGGATCGACCGGATCCAGCACCACGATGTCCTCCGAGACCGAGGTGCCGCGATCCAGCCGCTCCAGATCCAGATCGGCCTCCGGCACGTGCACGCGCCCGCTCAGCGCCATCGCGGTGCCGGCCAGGGTGAAATCCAGATCCGGGTTGCCGACCAGGCGCAGCTCGCTGGTGTTGGACAGCAGCACGTTGTCACCAAAGATATGCAACTGCAGCGGCTGCGCATCGCCGAACCAGGACAGCCCACCGTCGACCCGCAACACGCCTTCACCGCCGGTGTTGGCCGAGGCGCCGATCCGCGCCGAACCATCGGGCTGGGCGATGAAATCGGCCTTGCCCTCGCTCAGGGTCAGCCCCAGCGCCGGCAGTTCGCCGGTGAAGTTGCTGAGTTTGGCTTCGCCGCCCAGGGTGGGTTGCGCACGGGTGCCACGCAGACTCACGTGCCCTTCGATCAACCATTGGGCCGCACCAGATCCGGCGAGAACAGTTCCATCCAGTACAGCCGCGACATGTTCAGGTACAGCTCGCCGTTGAGCGCCGCGCCGGGCTCCCACGCGGTCTGCACCTTGCGTCGATGAAGCCATCCCCCTGGAAGCCCACGCCCAGATAGCCCTTGATGCTGTTGGGCTGCATTTCCACGTTGAGGGAGAAATGGTCGTAGCGCACCAGTTCGCCGCGGGCGTTGTCGCCCAGGCGGATGCCGCCCTCGGCCGAGGCGACCTTGAACGCCCCCTCCCACGCATTGCCGCGCGGGCGCAGGCTGCCGTCCAGGGTGATCTCGCCACGCGATGATG
>NZ_BAZI01000491.1 GCF_001310775.1 Stenotrophomonas pictorum JCM 9942 | reverse complement strand
ACCGGTTGGCCACGACTGCCGGCCTGGGCCGACCCAGCGGTTTCAGGAAGCGGCGGCCTTGTTCGGGTCGCGCGGCTGCAACCAGCGCGCGGCATGGATGCCGAGCTCGTACAGGATGCACATCGGAATGGCCAGCATCAGCTGCGAGACCACATCCGGCGGCGTCAGGATCGCGGCCAGCACGAAGATGCCGACGATCGCGTAGCCGCGCCCTTCGCGCAGCTGCTGCGGCGTCACCCAGCCCAGCAGCACCAGGATGACCATCGCCACCGGCAGTTCGAAACTGGCGCCGAAGGCGAAGAAGATGGCTAGCACAAAATCCAGATAGGCGTTGGCATCAGGGGTGATGGCGATCACTTCCGGGCGGAAAGTGGTCAGAAAATGGAACACCGTCGGCAATACCAGAAAGTAGGCGAACGCACAGCGAGGTAGAACAGCGCCACCGCCGAGCCCAGCAACGGCACGGCCAGCCGCTTCTCGCGCGCATACAGGCCCGGCGCCACGAACGCCCAGGCCTGGTACAGCAGCCACGGCACCGCCACGAACAACGCGGTGAAGAAGGTCAGCTTCAGCGGCGCGAAGAACGCGCCGGCCGGATTGGTGGCGATCATCGACTGCCCGGCCGGCAGCTGGGAGACCAGCGGTGTGGCCAGGTGGGTGTAGAGCGTGCGCGAAAACGGCAGCAGCGCCAGCAGCACCACGCCCAGCCCCATCAGCCCGCGCACCAGCCGCGCGCGCAGCTCGACCAGATGCTCGATCAGCGTGCTGTCGTTGAAATCCGGGTCGCTCACGGCTTCGGCTCCGCTGCATGGGCATCGGCCGGGGCCTGTGGGCTGTCAGAGGGAATCGCGTGATTGCCGGCAGGCGAGGGCCCCCCGGCCACCGGGTCCGCCGTGAGGGGGCGCGGCTCGATGACCCGTTCGCTCGCCGGGGCGGACTGCTCCACTTCCTGCCTGAAGCCATCCACCTCGCCGCGCACCTGTCCGGCCTGATCGCGCAGCCCGGCCTCGGTCTGCTGCATCGAGTGGCGCACGGCCTGCAGGTTGCGCTTGAGCTCCTCGGCGTGCAGTTCGCGTTCGAGTTCCTGCTTGACCGAATCCCACTGGTTGCGGGCACGCCGCACCCACAACCCGGCAAAGCGGGCCGCCTTGGGCAGCCGTTCCGGCCCCAGCACCACCAGGGCCACCACCGCGATCAACAGCAGTTCACTGAAGCCGATATCGAACACGCCCGGAACCCCGGATCAACGCGCGTCGCGGTCGTGCTCGGCCTGCTTGTCGCCGCTCTTCTGCGCATCGCGCGACTGGTCGCCCAGCTGCGCGGCCGGCTTGTCCTCGTCACGCATGCCTTTCTTGAACTCCTTGACGGCACTGCCCAGATCCTTGGCGCCGCTGGTCAGACGCTTGGTGCCGAACACCAGCAGGACGATGACCAGCACGACCAACCAGTGCCAGATGCTGAAACTGCCCATGATCCGCTCGCGTTATCTGTGTGGAGGAGGTCGAGCATAGCGCACCGTGCCTGCTCGATCGCTATGCCGAAGGTCAGTGGCCGCCGTCCAGCGATTCGGTGCGGATTTCACCTTCCGACACCGGCTGGAAGCCCTGCTGCGGCGCGTGCTCGGCCGTGGCCGGCTGCAGCGGTGCGGTGGTGGCGGTATCGGTG
>NZ_BAZI01000490.1 GCF_001310775.1 Stenotrophomonas pictorum JCM 9942 | reverse complement strand
CGGGCGGCGGCCACGCGGCTGACGGCCGCGCCGGCGTGCACGTTTCCCCTGCTTCCACCGCAAAGCGGCAAAAAAATAGAGAGAAGGTTTCCATGTCCGACACCACCCGCCAGATGCTGCTAGACCCCGGTTTCGAGCTGACCCTGCGCCCGATGCGCTACCCGCACTTCTACGAGATGTACCGCAACGCGATCAAGAACTCGTGGACGGTGGAGGAGATCAACTTCCAGATCGACATCAGCGACCTGCACGGCAAGATGTCGCCGGCCGACCGCCACCTGATCCACCGCCTGGTCGCATTCTTCGCCACCGGCGATTCGATCGTCTCCAACAACCTGGTGCTGAACCTGTACCAGCACCTCAACGCGCCCGAGGCGCGCATGTACCTGTCGCGGCAGCTGTACGAGGAGGCGCTGCACGTGCAGTTCTACCTGACCCTGCTGGACAACTACCTGCCCGATCCGGACGAGCGCGCCAAGGCGTTCGCGGCGGTGGAGAACATCCCGGCGATCAAGACCAAGGCCGATTTCTGCTTCAAGTGGATCGACTCGATCCAGGATCTCAAGCGCATCGAAACCCGCGCCCAGCGTCGCCAGTTCCTGCTCAACCAGATCTGCTTTGCCGCCTGCATCGAAGGCCTGTTCTTCTTTGCCGCGTTCGCCTACGTGTACTACTTCCGCTCGCGCGGTCTGCTGCCGGGGCTGGCCTCGGGCACCAACTGGGTGTTCCGCGATGAAAGCGCGCACATGGAGTTCGCCTTCGAATGCGTGCGCACCGTGCGCGAGGAGGAGCCGGACCTGTTCGACGAGGAAATGAAGCAGCAGGTGTACACGATGCTGGCCGAGGCGATCGAGTGCGAGGTGCAGTTCGCCGAAGACGTGCTCTCCGGCGGCGTGGCCGGCATCTCCACCCGGGACATGCGCCAGTACCTGCAGCATTGCGCCGACAACCACTTCCTCAAGCTGGGCATGGAGAAGAAGTACAACGTGCGCAACCCGCTGCCGTTCATGGAACTGCAGGACGTGCAGGAACTGACCAACTTCTTCGAGCGCCGCGCCTCGGCCTACCAGGTCGGCGTGCAGGGCGAGGTCAGTTTCGACATGGCGTTCTGAGCCGTCACATCGCCTGTTTTAAAATCGGCGTCTCCCCCCTGCCCGCCGCGCTGCCGCCGCGGGCCTCTACATCGCAGGATGGCCATGAGCGCGATTGTCCAAACCCAGCCGCCTACCGAGATCCGCATGGCGGAGATCGTGTTCCCCAACCACACCAACCACATGGGCACGCTGTTCGGTGGCCAGGCGCTGGCGTGGATGGACAAGGCCGCGTTCCTGGCCGCCGCGCGCTACTCGCGCCACACGGTGGTGACCGCGCGTTCGGACCAGGTCGATTTCAAGCTGCCGATCCGGGTCGGGCAGATGGTGGAAACCATCGGCCGGGTGGTGCGCGTCGGGCGCAGCTCGATGACCGTGGAGGTGGAGCTGGTCACCGAGGACCTGCACAGCGGCGAACGCAAGCTGTGCACCAAGGGCACCTTCGTGATGATCGCGCTGGGCGATGACGGCCACCCGACCGCGGTGCCGGCGTTGCCGCGCTGACCGGACCGGACACGTGGACGGCGCATCGGCAGTTCCGGCCGGAATCCCGGCCACCGTCACCGGCCCCGGGCC
>NZ_BAZI01000489.1 GCF_001310775.1 Stenotrophomonas pictorum JCM 9942 | reverse complement strand
AGTTTGACCGCACGCGGCAGCGGCACCGCGGCCAGCGTATCGGCGGCCCGCGGCAACGGCAGCGTGTTGAGGAACTCGACCGCGTCGGCGGTGTTGAAATCGGCAAGCGGGACGTTGGCGGCGACGGTGTCCGCCGCCCCGCGCAGGAGCTGCTTCTGGTTCATGTTGATTCGCCTGTCTACGTTGCGACCGCAACGCCAGTACCGGCGAACCCGCCCCTGTCAGGCGGCCACCGTCACTGGCGTCGAACAAGGTCGACTTCTACTGTCGCTGGACATGGGAGGGACTCCGGGAAGATGCTGCGCGGGCTGGCCGGCAACGCGACGAGTCTGGCCACCGCAGCCGGCGGGGTCAACCGCGCGCGGTGAGGTGAAGGGCGGATCGGCCTGCACGCTGCACCTGCGTTGACGGTGCAACCCGCATAATGGCGGCCGGCCGGGCGATGCCAGTGCGGTCTGGCGGTTCTACCCAGAGGAGCACGCGTTACATGCATGGCGGCGGTTTCGAACTGGCTCTGGTGCTGCTGCTGGCCGCGGTGATCGCCGTGCCGGTGTTCAAGCGCTTCGGCCTGGGTGCCGTGCTGGGCTACCTGGCTGCGGGCGTGGTGCTGGGCCCGCATGTGCTGGGCTTCGTGCAGGATGCCGACCGCGTCCTCAATGCCGCCGAGACCGGTGTGGTGATGCTGCTGTTCGTGATCGGGCTGGAGCTCTCGCCGGCACGGCTGATGGTGATGCGGCGGCCGGTATTCGGCGGCGGCACGGTGCAGGTGCTGCTCAGTGCCGCGGTGCTCGGCGGGCTGCTGCTGATGTACCACTTCCACTGGAAAACCGCGCTGGTCATCGGCACCGCGCTGGCGTTGTCCTCCACCGCGGTGGGCCTGCAGCTGCTGTCCGAACACAAGGCGCTGAACAGCGACTATGGCCGTTTCGGTTTCGCCATCCTGCTGTTCCAGGACCTGGTCGCCATTCCGTTGCTGGCAGCCATTCCGCTGCTGGGCGGGGTCAAGAACGAAACCCTGACCTGGCAGGATGCGGCCATCGCCCTGGGCGCGCTGGGGCTGGTCATCGTGCTGGGGCGGCCGCTGCTGCGGCGGATCTTCCTGATCGTGGCACGCACCCGCATGCCCGAGGTGTTCACCGCCACCGCGCTGCTGGTGGTGCTGGGCACCGCCTGGCTCATGGCCGGGGCCGGGCTCAGTGCCGGGCTGGGCGCGTTCGTGGCCGGGGTGCTGCTGGCCGACTCCGAATTCCGGCACGAGATCGAATCGCAGATCGAGCCGTTCAAGGGCCTGTTGCTGGGCCTGTTCTTCATCGCCGTGGGCATGGGCATCGACCTGGAGCGGGTCGCCGCCGAACCGGAAGTGATCGGCATCGGCGTGGCGATCCTGCTGCTGGTGAAGTTCTCGATCCTGCTCGGGCTCGGCCTGGCCACGGGCATGTCGCTGCGCAGCGCGTTGATGCTGGGCAGCGTGCTGTGGCTGGGCGGCGAATTCGCCTTTGTGGTGTTCAACGAGGCCGAGCGCGCGCACCTGCTCGGCCGCATCAACCATGACCGGCTGGTGGCCATCGTCAGCGTATCAATGGCGATCACCCCGCTGCTGTTGCTGGCGCTGCAGCGGCTGCTGCAGCTCAAGCCGCCGACCCGCGCGCCGGAGCATGCGCCGGACGAGAC
>NZ_BAZI01000488.1 GCF_001310775.1 Stenotrophomonas pictorum JCM 9942 | reverse complement strand
GAAGCCGGAGAGTTGCTGACCTGGGGCTTCTTTCTTGCGGTACTAATTAAAGGCGTCGTGCCAGCTATCGCGGTATGCATGGTAAGGCTCCAACGTTCTTCCAATGTGACGCGGGCGATACTTGCAAGAGTGCTTCTACTTGGCATGGCGGTTGTTGTAATCGTTGGCGCGGCAATTGCGTCATTCGACGACCTCTCATCACTCATACGCAATCACAAGCAAGTCAGATACCTTGCAAACCCTGGAAACTACATCGCTTCCATTGCGAAGGTTGTGCGAGAAGACACCCGTGCGGAGCGCGGTCCGATCCAAGTGGTTGGCCCCGATGCCATGATGACGCCTCATCCGCCAGGCGCGAAGCCCCACTTCTTGGTCATCGTTGTAGGTGAGACGGTTCGTGCGCAGAACTGGGGTTTGAATGGATACGGCAGACAGACAACGCCACAGTTGGCAGCGTTGGACGTCGTCAATTTCTCAGACGTGACCGCCTGCGGGTCAAACACCGAAGTGTCGGTGCCCTGTATGTTCTCTGCGTACGGGAGGCGAGACTACGATCGAGACAAGATCAAAGGTTCGGAGTCGCTTCTGCATGTTTTGGAGCGTGCCGGGGTCAGGACCCTATGGCGTGACAACCAGACTGGATGCAAGGGCGTCTGCTCTGATCTGGCATTTGAATCCTATCGCGTGCCGGTCAAGGATGTTCTGTGCGACGACCAAGCATGCCGTGACGAGATTATGCTGCAAGGTCTGCATGACTCGATCGAGGACAACCCTGGTGATGTCGTTGTCGTTCTACATCAGCTGGGGAACCACGGACCCAGCTACTTCAAGCGATACCCGGAAGATCTGACGAAATTTACTCCCGACTGCCGAAACGCAGACTTGGGCAAGTGCACACGCGGTGAAATCGTCAATGCGTATGACAACGCGGTCCTTGCGACAGATGACTTCCTTGCAAAGACAATTCGCATGCTTGAACAGGACAAGAGTCACGATACCGGGCTGATCTATGTCTCCGACCACGGCGAGTCATTAGGGGAGGCGAACGTCTATCTTCACGGGCTCCCCTACGCTATCGCCCCTGATACTCAGATCAAGGTGCCGATGGTGATGTGGATGTCTGATGGTATGAAGAGCAGCAACAACCTGGACCTTCAATGTGTCCGGGACCGATCAAAGCAGCCGTCCAGCCACGACAACCTCTTCCATTCTGTGCTTGGCCTGATGCAGGTTAGGACGACGGTGCTAGACGAGAGCCTAAATCTGTTCTCAGGCTGTACCAGCAACGCCGGTCACAGCCTATAGCCGACCACGGCGAGTATCGCTGTTGGAAGACCCGTGAGCGTCTCTTGGGCCCAAAAGAAGGAAACATCGAAGTGGCAGATATGTACGGTCATCGTCCGCGGAGCATTGCGCGCGTCTTTGAGGCGCTTCGCTGGTCTCTCCAGGGACTGAGATCAGCTTGGCTGCATGAATCGTCGTTTCGGTTGGAAGTTGTTATGGCCGCGGTGGCATTACCTACAGCTATCTTTTTCGGCAACTCAGGGGTAGAGCGAGTGCTTCTCATGGGGAGCGTACTGTTCGTTTTGGCATTCGAGCTGCTGAACTCCGCTATCGAGGCAGTGATCGAACGGTATGGCCCAGAAATCCATGAGCTGGCTGGTCGTGCGGTAA
>NZ_BAZI01000487.1 GCF_001310775.1 Stenotrophomonas pictorum JCM 9942 | reverse complement strand
GCCAGGCGGTGCGCGCCGAGCGGATCCAGCGTCAGCCGTAGCGTGTCGGCCGGCAGCGTATCGACGGCGACCGCCAGGGATTGCGGCGGTGTGAGCGCCGGGATCCGTGCGCGGCCGGATTGACCGCAGGCCGAGCCGACCACGCTGCGCCAATGTGCCAGCCGCTTTTCAGCACGGGCGGCATCGAGTTTGACCTCGGTGCGCTCGGCGTTGACCGGGATGATCGCGCTCACGCCCAGTTCGGTCGCCTTCTGCAGGATCAGATCCATCTTCTCGCCACGGGCGATGCCCTGCAGCAGGGTGATGGCCAGTGGCGATTCGTTGTCCAGCGGCTGGGCGTCATCGATATGGACCTGCGCATCGCGCTTGCCCACCGTGGCCAGGGTGGCGGCATAGTCATGACCGTCGCCATTGAACAGCACGCAGCGGTCACCTTCGCGCAGCCGCATCACCCGCACCAGGTGGTTGGCGGTTTCTTCAGGCAGGGAGAGTGTTTGTCCGGTGTGGAGTGGAAGGTCGATCGGGCAGCGGGTCAGGCGCATGCGGAGGTCTCGCGGGTAGTGGCACACGTCAGTGCGGCCGGGTCTGCTAGCATTTCGGGCTCATGAAAACCTCATCGCCCCCGCGCATTCTATCGTCGGCCCGTTGCGCTGTTGCCCGGAGTGGCGCATGAGCCGGCGTCTGCCTGTCATCCACAAGGTGACCTCGGAAAACATCGGGCCATTCCAGCAGGAACAGCTGGATCTGGAGTTCTCCAACGGCGAGCGCCGCCATTTCCAGCGCCTGGTGGGCCATGGACATGGCGCCGTGGTGGTGGTCCCCATGCTGGATGAGGACACCGTGCTGCTGGTGCGTGAATACGCCGCAGGCCTGCATCGCTATGAACTTGGCCTGGTCAAGGGGCGCATCGATGAAGGCGAAAGCGCGATCGAAGCGGCCGACCGCGAGCTCAAGGAAGAGGCCGGTTATGGTGCCCGCCAACTGGACGTGCTGCGCATGCTGACCCTGGCGCCTACGTATATGAGTCACCAGTCCTGGCTGGTGCTGGCGCGCGATCTGTACCCCGAACGCCTGATCGGTGATGAGCCGGAGGAGCTGGAAGTGGTGCCCTGGAAACTGGCCGAGCTGGATCAGTTGATGCTGCGCGAGGATTTTTCCGAAGGCCGCTCGCTGGCGGCGTTGTTCATTGCCCGCGAGTGGCTGGGGCGAGCGCGATGAGGCCGTTGCAGGCAGATGTGCGGGAAGCGGTGATCGACATCGCCCATCGCGCCGGAGCGGCGATCCTGCAGGTCTACGCCAACGGTTTCGACATTGAACACAAGGCCGATGACAGCCCGGTCACCAGCGCCGACCTGGCCGCGCACCGGCTGATCGTGCAAGGCTTGTCGCAGTTGAGTCCGGACATTCCGGTGCTCTCGGAGGAATCCGCCCAGCTGCCGTGGGAAACCCGGCGCAGCTGGCAGCGCTACTGGCTGGTGGATCCGCTGGATGGCACCCGCGAGTTCATCAAGCGCAACGGTGAATTCAGCGTCAACATCGCCTTGATCGACGACGGCCTGCCGGTCTTCGGCGTGGTGCAGGCGCCGGTCACGGGGGTGGTCTGGCATGGCGAGCGCGGTGGCAAGGCGTATCGACGCGCGGGTGCGCAGCAGGAGCGGATCACCACCCGGATGCCG
>NZ_BAZI01000486.1 GCF_001310775.1 Stenotrophomonas pictorum JCM 9942 | reverse complement strand
CTGGCGCTGGCGCGGACCAATCTGGCTGCCGCCGGCGAGCGCGCCAAGCTGGGTTTCCGCTGGCACGATGTGACCGCCGGCATCGAGGGCCGCTACGACTTCGTCGTTTCCAACCCGCCGTTCCATACTCCGGCGCGCGAGGACCGGCCGGACATCGGCCAGCGCTTCATCGCCGTGGCCGCGCAGGCGCTGCGCCCGGGCGGCAAGCTGTTCATGGTCGCCAACCGGCACCTGCCGTACGAGCAGATCCTCAATGACAGTTTCGGCAAAGTGCATGTGGCCGCCGAACGCGACGGGTTCAAGGTCATCGTCGGCACCCGTGGAGGCCGCGCATGAAGCTGGTCAAGCACATCGCCAACCTGGGCTATGGCAGCCGCAAGCAGGTGCAGGGCATGTTCCGCGAAGGCCGCATCACCGACGCCGACGGCGAGGTGCTGTATGCCGACGACAAGGTTGAGCACGACCGCATCCGTGTGGATGGCGAACCGCTGGATCCGCCGCCGGGGCTGACCATCGCGTTGCACAAGCCGGCCGGCTATACCTGTTCGACCAAGGACATCGGCCGGCTGGTCTATGACCTGCTGCCGGACCGTTTCCGCGACCGCTCGCCGCTGCTCTCGCCGGTGGGGCGGCTGGACCGCGAGACCAGCGGACTGCTGCTGATGACCGATGACGGTGCGCTGCTGCACCGGATCGTGTCGCCCAAGTCGAAGCTGGACAAGGTCTACGAAGCGCAGCTGGCGCAGGACCTCCGCGGCGACGAGGGGGCACGCTTTGCCAGTGGCGAGCTGCTGCTGGAATCGGACGACAAGCCGCTGCTGCCGGCCGCGCTGGAGGTGCTGGGGCCGCGCCACGCCCGGCTGACCCTGCACGAAGGCCGCTACCACCAGGTGCGGCGCATGTTCGCCGCGGTCGGCAACCATGTGCAGTCGTTGCATCGCAGCCGCGTCGGCGGTCTGGGCCTGGACGGTCTGGACGAGGGGCAGTGGCGGCAGCTGGATGCGGCCGATCTGGCGCGGTTGTTCGGGAATCACGGCTGATGCAGCCGGCCGCACTGTCCGCGCGCCCGCATGCGGTGATCTTCGACATGGATGGCCTGATGCTGGACAGCGAGCGCGCGCTGCTGGACTGTCTGCAGCACACCGCGCACGCGCACGGGTACCAGGTGCCGCGCAGTCTGCTGCTGTCGCTGATCGGCTCCTCCGATGCGGCCTCGCGCCAGCGTCTGGGCGAGGTCCTGGGCCTGGAGCGCACTGATGCACTGCTGGCCGCCTCCTACGCGCGCTACGACGGCATCGTCGAGGCCGGGGTGCCGCACCGGCCGGGCATCATCGAGCTGCTCGAGCTGCTGGTCGAACACCAGCTGCCGCGCGCGGTGGCCACCGCCACGCGCCAGCCGCTGGCCTCGCGCAAACTCGAAGCGGCCGGGCTGCTGCGTTATTTCGATGCCGTGGCCACCAGTTCCGAGGTGGCCCACTCCAAACCGGCGCCGGACATCTACCTGCTGGCGGCGCACAGACTGGGGGTTGATCCGGCCCATTGCCTGGCGCTGGAGGATTCACCGACCGGCGTGCGCGCCGCGCTCGCGGCCGGCATGACCACCGTGCAGGTACCGGATCTGCTGGCGCCGGATGAGCAGGTGCGGGCGCTGGGGCATCGCATCGTCGGCTCGCTGC
>NZ_BAZI01000485.1 GCF_001310775.1 Stenotrophomonas pictorum JCM 9942 | reverse complement strand
TGGCAGCTGCAGCGCCTGCTGGCGCAACAGCGGCGGCAGGTCCGGCTGGAACTGGCGGTAGCTGGTGGACTGCAGGCGCCAGCGCGTGAGCGCGGTCAGCGGGCGTCGGCTGGTCAGGCTGTAATCGGCATCCAGTTGGGTATCCGCCGGCGCGGTGGTCGGCAGGTCCAGTGCAACCAGCTGGCGGCGTTCGGTAGGCTCGTATTCGATCTGGTAGTCCCAGCGGACATCGGCGGCCACAAGGCGGGGGGCGGCGGTGTGGCGCTGGCTGTCCAGCCGCGTCCAGGCGCGCCCGTCAAAACGGGTCAGCACCGGGCCGCGCCAGTAACGCTGACTCGCCGCCGGCACCGGACCGAAGAACTGCGCCCGCAAGGCCGGACTGTCATCGGCCATCAGGTCGATCCACTCGCCCGGCTGCATCGTGTCCGAAAGACCCGGGCGTCCGACCGCGCGTTCGGGAATACCCCATAGTGGCGTGGGCAGGCGCGGTACCAGCCAGAACGCGGCCAGCGCCAGCGGTAGGGCGACGACCATCAAGCGGCCTACCACGCGCAGTTGCTGGGTGATCGCCGCAGAGGCGCGCCCGGCTTCACCATCCGCGATACGCTGCAGGCTAAGCAGGGTGCTGATCACGGCAGCCAGTGCCAGCAGCAGGGTGCCCGGGCCCTGGTCCAGCAGAAATGCCGAAAATGGCGCGAACAGGGCGAAGCCCAGCAGGCTGCGGGCATCGCGCAGCGTGCGCAGTTCACTGGATTTGATCGCCAGCATCGCCGCCAGCAGGGCGCAGCCGCTGTCGCGGCCCGGGCGCGGACCCATCTGCCAGTAGATGGCCACCAGCATGACGGCGATAAGCAGCAGCCGCAGCGACATGGGAACCGTGTGGCGCCACGCTAGTGCCGCCACGGCGATGGCGGCGATCGCATAGCCGACGGCCAGCACTGCCGGCAGCTGCAGCAGCAGGGGCAGCAGGGCCAGGGCGGTGGTCAGCAGTGCCCAGCCCCGGGTGGGGGCGTCCAGTGGTGGGCTGGTCTTCATGCCGGCGGCATCAGGGCCAACGCCCTCAGGCACTGGTGGCGATGTGCATCACCGCTGCCCGGGCCGATCGGTGCGGCGTCGGGCAGCAGCAGACGATAGCGGCGGCCTTCGCGCTCGGCGTCGTCCACCCAGCGTGCCAGGCGGGCGATGCGCCACTCATACGGCAACGCGCCCAGGGTGGCCCAGTCCAGCACCAGTTCCGCACCGGCGGGGCGCTCGTACTCGCGTACCAGCAGGCCATCGCGGCGTGCGGAGTGTTTCCAGGCGATGGTGCGCATGGCGTCGCCCTGCCGGTACGGGCGCAGCTGTTGCAGTTCCTCGCCGAGCGGATGGATACGGGTGCGGGTGGCGCCGTCGCTGCTGTCGGGCAGCGGATGGGCGGGCGTTTCCGGCGCGGGGTAGACCAGCACGGGGCTTTCGGGCCACACCCAGCTCCAGGCCCGCAGCAACCCAAGCGGCTGGGTGGTGGAGAACCGGATGCGCTGCAGATCCAGCCAGCCGCGGCGGGAGGTCGCCAGCCACAGGTCCACTTCGCTGCGCTCATCACCCTCAAGGTCCGCGCGGGCGTGGGCCTGCTGGTGTTCGATCCGCAGGCCGCGGCGCGGGCGCCGATCCTGGCGGGCGATCACCAGCCGCAACCGCAGT
>NZ_BAZI01000484.1 GCF_001310775.1 Stenotrophomonas pictorum JCM 9942 | reverse complement strand
CGTTGCCGTTGCTGCTGCAGCGCCTGCTCGCCCTTGCGCCGTTCCTGCCGGCGTTGCTGCTGCAGCGCGTGGATTGCGGCCCGTTCGGCGGTGCGGGCCTGTGCATAACTTTCATGGTTGCCGCCGTAGCTGCGCAGCCCCTGCGCCGACAGTTCCAGCACCCGTTCCACACCGTGCAGCAGCGGGCGGTCGTGACTGACCAGCAGCATCCCCTTGCCACGCGCCTGCAGCTGCCGGGCCAGCCATTGCCGGCCAGCGCGGTCCAGGTGATTGCTCGGCTCATCGAGGATCAGCAGTGCGGCCGGTTGCAACAATGCGCCAGCCAACGCCACCCGCATGCGCTGACCGCCGCTGAGCGTATCCACCGGGGTATCGGCATCCACGCCTTCCAGCCCGGCCTGCGCCAAGGCGTGCTGCAAGGTCTCGCGCAGGCTCCACTGCTCGCCCACCCGCTCGAAATCGGCAGGGGTGATGCTGCCCTGCTCGATCCGGCGCAGCGCCTGCAGGACGTTATCCACAGCCGCCAGTTCGGCGACGCGCTGTCCGGGGACGGGCTGGATCTGCTGCGGCAGGTAGTGCACCTGACCGATACGTCGGATCTGCCCGGCGCTGGGCATCCGCCGCCCTGCCAGCAGTTGCGCCAGTACGGATTTGCCCACGCCGTTGCGCCCGACCAGCGCGGTCGGCCGGGCATCGAGGTGAAGGCTGAGATCGGAGAAAAGGCAGCGCCCATCGGGCGTGTGCCAACTGACGCCATCCAGCGTCACGGATACAGAACAGGTCATGCAGGTTTCCATCGATGCCCGAAGTACCCGGCCGCCAGCGGCAGCAGGGACGGAAAGGGACCGTCATCACGACGGGGGCATCAATGGCGCATTGGACCGCACTCCGACATACGGGGGTATCCCGCAACGGCCCACAGGCTAGCGGCCGCCAGCCGAACCTGCCAGTAACAGCGCAGCACCCACCGGCACTGCGCCACCGGAATCAGCAGCGGCGGTGGTTCACGCGGTGGCGGCTGCCGGGTGATAGGCGGCACACAGCTTGTTCCCGGCCGGATCCCGCAGATAGGCCAGATACAGCGGCCCGAACGGTGTCTGCCGCAGGCCCGGCGGATCTTCAATGCTGGTACCGCCATGATCGACGCCCGCGGCATGCCACGCGTCCACGTCTCCGGGGCTGCCACAGGTGAAACCGATGGTGCCGCCATTGGCAGGCGTTGCCGGCTCGCCGTTGCGCGGATGCCCCACGATCAGCAGCGCGCCCTGATGGCGGTAGACCACGTTGCCCTTGGGGTCGATTAAACCGGGCTTTCCGCCGAGTGCGGCCAGCACGGCGTCATAGAACCGCCTGGAGGCGGTGATGTCATTGGCACCCACCACGATGTGCGAAAACATGTGTTGCTCCTGCCGATTGTGCGGCGCGGACCATCGCCGCCGCGGTTATTTGCCGATACAGAAACTGGAGAAGATCTTCCCCAGCAGGTCGTCGGCGGTCATCCGGCCGGTGATCTCGCCGAGGGCATCGTGCGCCAGCCGCAGTTCCTCGGCCGCCAGTTCCAGCTGATCAAAGCGCAACTGCTCGGCGGCGATCTCCAGATGCTCGGCCGCACGCGCGATCGCCTCGACATGGCGCAGGCGCGCGGAGAATTCGCCCTGCTGGCCCTCGCCCGCGCCCTCGCTGGCG
>NZ_BAZI01000483.1 GCF_001310775.1 Stenotrophomonas pictorum JCM 9942 | reverse complement strand
CACGTGCCAGTGCGGTGCGCATGGCCGAGCCGCCGCAGCGGGCGATCGCCGCGGCACCGTCGCTGCCGGCAGTGACACCGATCTCACCGGTGCTGCGTCAGGATCCGTTCGGCAGCAGCGCCAACACCTTGCAAGCACGGCCTTGGCCGCGTTCTTCGGTGGCGCCATCGCTGGGGCAGGGAGCGCTCAATGCCAGCTTCCCCGCGCAGCAGGAACGGAGTGGAACGTTCTACCCGTTCGAGCCGCGGCTGCCCGAACAAGGGGCCGATACGGCCGAATTGCGCCGATTGTTGCCGCGCCAATGAGGGCGGGTTTGCGGCCGCGACCATCGCTGCCGCTGGCCGCTCAGAGGTCTTGCCGGCGTGCCGTCGCAGGCGCGCTGTGATCAGATGTTTCTTGCCGCTTTGACTGAATCGGAGACTCGCATTTTTATGACCCCTCATATTCCTACCAAGGTGTTCGGCCTGTTGGCGATGACTTTGCCGCTGGTGGCCTGTGCGCAGAGTCCGGCTCCGGTCGCGCCCACAGAACAGGTGGCGGCAGCCCGCAACTCAGCCCCTGCGCCGCAGATTGTCAGTGGCCTGCCTGATTTCACCCAGCTGGTCGACCAGGTCGGGCCGGGTGTGGTCAACGTGGAAACCGTGATCGGCGCGCGACGCAACCCGCGGATGGCTGGCTCAGGTCCGGACATGGAGCAGATGCCGGAGTTCTTCCGCCGCTTCTTCGGTCCGGACTTCCAGATGCCGGGGCCGCAGGGTCCGGACAACGGGCCGCGCGGGCGCAGCATGGGCTCGGGGTTCATCATTTCCAACGACGGCTATGTGCTGACCAACCACCACGTCATCGATGGCGCCGAGTCGGTCAAGGTCAAGCTCAGTGATCGCCGCGAATTCACCGCCAAGGTGGTCGGCAGCGACGCCCAGTACGATGTGGCGCTGCTGAAGATCGAAGGCAAGAGCCTGCCGACGGTGCGCGTGGGCGATTCCAACACGCTCAAGCCGGGCCAGTGGGTGCTGGCAATCGGCTCGCCGTTTGGCCTGGACCATTCGGTCACCGCCGGCATCGTCAGTGCCTGGGGCGCAATACCGGTGGCCAGGAACAGCGCTATGTGCCATTCATCCAGACCGACGTGGCGATCAACCAGGGCAACTCCGGCGGCCCGTTGCTGAATACGCGTGGCGAAGTGGTCGGGATCAATTCGCAGATTTTCTCCGCCTCGGGCGGCTATATGGGCATCAGCTTCGCGATTCCCATCGATCTGGCGATGAACGCGGTGGAGCAGATCAAGAAGACCGGCAAAGTCAGTCGTGGCCAGCTGGGCGTGATAGTGGGTGAAGTGACCAGCGATATCGCGCAGGGCTTCAAGCTGCCTGACAGCCGGGGTGCGCTGGTCAACCAGATGGTGCCCGACAGCGCAGCGGCCAAGGCCGGCATCGAGGTGGGTGATGTGATCCGTTCGGTCAATGGCACCGAGATCAACACCTCCTCCGAGCTGCCGCCGCTGATTGGCGCGATGCCGCCGGGCAGCAAGGTGCGCATGGGCATCCTGCGTGATGGCAAGCCACGGGAGATCACCGTGACCCTGACCGAGCTGGCCGAGGATGCACAGCGTGCCGCCACGACTCCGGGCAGTGCCGACGAGGGCAAGCCGCAGGCCGGCGCCAACGCCCTGCTGGGGCTGGAAGTGGCG
>NZ_BAZI01000482.1 GCF_001310775.1 Stenotrophomonas pictorum JCM 9942 | reverse complement strand
CTGATCCCCACGCCCCATGTCTTCTGATCTGCTGCCCGTCCGCCGGGCCCTGCTGTCTGTTTCCGACAAGACCGGTCTGCTCGAACTGGCCCGCGCCCTGGCCGCCCGCAACGTCGAACTGCTGTCCACCGGCGGCACCGCCAAGGCGATCCGCGAGGCCGGCCTGCCGGTCAAGGACGTGTCCGATGTCACCGGCTTCCCGGAAATGATGGACGGTCGGGTCAAGACCCTGCACCCGATGGTGCACGGCGGCCTGCTCGGCCGTGCCGGTACCGATGACGCGGTGATGGCGCAGCACGGCATCGCCCCGATCGACCTGCTGGTGCTGAACCTGTACCCGTTCGAAGCGGTCACCGCCAAGGCCGACTGCACCCTGGCCGATGCGGTCGAAAACATCGACATCGGCGGCCCGGCGATGCTGCGCAGTGCGGCCAAGAATTTCGCCCGCGTCGCCGTGGCCACCAGCCCGGACCAGTACCCCGCGCTGCTGGCGGAACTGGAGGCCAATGATGGCCAGCTGTCGGCGGCCAAGCGTTTCGAACTGTCGGTGGCCGCGTTCAACCGCGTCGCCCAGTACGACGCGGCGATCAGCAACTATCTGTCGGCCGTCACCGACACCAGCGCCGCGGTGCCGGTGCGCAACGAATACCCGGCGCAGATGAACTCCTCTTTCATCAAGGTCATGGACCTGCGCTACGGCGAGAACCCGCACCAGAGCGGCGTGTTCTACCGCGACCTGTACCCGGTGCCGGGCACGCTGGCCACCTTCGTGCAGCTGCAGGGCAAGGAACTGAGCTACAACAACCTGGCCGATGCCGATGCCGCATGGGAATGCGTGCGCCAGTTCGACGTGCCGGCCTGCGTCATCGTCAAGCACGCCAACCCGTGCGGCGTGGCTGTGGCGGCCGATGTCGGCGCCGCCTACGAGATGGCCTACAACACCGACCCGACCAGCGCGTTCGGCGGCATTCTGGCCTTCAACCGCACGCTGGACGCGGCCACCGCCAAGGCCATCCTCGACCGCCAGTTCGTCGAAGTGCTGATCGCCCCGGACTACGAGCCGGCCGCGCTGGACTACGCCACCAAGAAGGCCAACGTGCGCGTGCTGCGCATTCCGGCCGGTGATGCGCGCAACAACTACGACACCAAGCGCATCGGTTCGGGCCTGCTGGTGCAGAGCGCCGACAACCGCGGCATGAGCGCCGACGAACTGAAGACCGTCACCCGGCGCGCGCCGACCGCCGCTGAAACGCGCGACCTGCTGTTCGCCTGGCGCGTGGCCAAGTACGTCAAGTCCAACGCGATCGTCTACGCCAAGGACGAGCGCACGATTGGCGTGGGCGCCGGCCAGATGAGCCGTGTCTATTCGGCACGCATCGCCGGCATCAAGGCCGCCGACGCCGGTCTGGTGGTGCCAGGGTCGGTGATGGCCTCCGATGCGTTCTTCCCGTTCCGCGACGGCCTGGACGCCGCCGCCGAAGCCGGCATCACCGCGGTGATCCAGCCGGGCGGTTCGATGCGCGATGCCGAAGTGATCGCCGCCGCCGACGAACATGGCATCGCCATGGTGTTCACCGGCGTGCGTCATTTCCGTCACTGAGCCGCGCACCGATGGCCATGGGGATGTTTCCACGCTTGATTTCCCTGGCCGCCGTGGTCCTGCTGGCGGCCTGCCGGCAGGACACGCCGCCGGCCGCCGGCG
>NZ_BAZI01000481.1 GCF_001310775.1 Stenotrophomonas pictorum JCM 9942 | reverse complement strand
GGGGTCACTTCCCCGGGCGGCACCACCCAGGCCGCCATCGAAACCTTGCAGGCCGGAGGCTTTGAGACTCTGACCGCCAGGGCCATCGAAGCCGCCGCGCGCCGCGGGCGGGACCTATCGGCCGCCAACGATTGAGCCTGCGTACCTGCGCGTGCAGCCCACCGGCAACCCGCCCGAGGAAACCTGCCATGTCCAGATTTATTCCACTGCTGCTGTCCGGGCTGCTCATCGGCCTGCCCGCCTGCTCCGGGCAACCCCCACCGCAGGCGGCAACGCGCGCGCAAGCCGCACCTGCCCATGCCGATCTGGGTCCGCTGCGCGTGCACTACAACCTGTTCCCAACGCTGGCAATGAACGAAGCGGTGGCACGCAGCTATGAGATCAAACGCGAAGCCAACCGCGCCTTGCTGGTGGTGGCGCTGCGCGAGCGCAGCGACAACCAGGAGCTGCCCGCCGAAGGCGATGTCATCGCAACGGCCACCGACCTGTCGGGCAGGCGCCAGCACGTGGCATTGCGCGCGGTACGCACGGGACCGTACACCGATCTGATCGGTTTGCTGGAGGCGCGGCCCCACGACCAGCTGCGGGTGGAACTGCAGGTACGTGCCACCGCCGGCCAGGGGAAAGTGGGTTTCGAACGAAGTTTCTGAATACTGCCGAAACCGCCGATCACGCCCGGCCGCGCGTTGCGACCTCCGCCTGCGCGCCTGTAATCGGCGCTACAGCTTCCACAATTTCCCTTTCAAATCAGTCCCGTAATCCAGTGCATACGGGGCGGTGGCGGCTCCACCCCCATTCATAGAATTTGACGCAGCTCACGCAAGGCTCAAATTGACATGGGAGTGAGGCCCACCATACTGGCCCCCTTTCCCTCTTCCGCTCGTGCCCATGGATGCGGCCGCGCCGGATAAATGACGTCTTTTCCCATGCAAAAATCCCTTCCTCCACTGCTGCAGCTGCAAGGCTGGGGCATGAGCCGTGGCCGCCGGACGGTGCTGGCATCGATCGATATGGTGATCGATGGCCCGGGCATCGTGGTGCTGATGGGCCCGGGTGGTACTGGCAAGTCGTCGCTGCTGCAGGCGCTGTCCGGTCAGCACAACGCCCACGGCGAGCGCTGGGGCCAAATGCTGTTCCAGGGCCAGCCACTGCCGGCGGCCGCCCGCCCGCCGGCGCTGGTGCACCAGCAGCCACGCGAACTGGGCTTCAGCGTCCTGGAGAACCTCAGTGCCGCGCTGCGCCAGCAGCACGGAGGCAGCAGCCAGCACGCGCTGCGCGAGGAAGTCGTCACCCGGCTGCACGCCCTGGGCGCCGATAGCCTGGTCGCGCAGTTGTCGCAGCGGGTGATCGATCTGCCGCGTGGACTGGCGCGACAGCTGGCGATCCTGCGCGCGGCCCTCAGCGGCAGCCCCTTGCTGCTGATCGACGAGCCCACCAGCGAGCTGGATGCGGCCGATACCGAAGCGGTACTGGCACTGATCCAGCGCCTGGCCACCACCCATACCTGCCTGATCACGCTGCACCATCAAGCGCAGGCGCGGCGTATCGCAGCGCGCGCGATCCTGCTGGCCGGCGGCCAGGTACAGGTGGATGCGCCTGCCGCCGCATTCTTCGCCAATGACATGCGGCACCCGGTGCTGGCGCAGTTCCTGCGCACCGGCAGTTGCCACGTGCCGGCGCCGGATGCGCGGGCAGAAGAG
>NZ_BAZI01000480.1 GCF_001310775.1 Stenotrophomonas pictorum JCM 9942 | reverse complement strand
GAATCGGCATCGCGGCGATGGCTTCGCGCACGATCTCCGGCAGCAGCGCGGCGGTCTGCGCGCCCGGGGTCACCGGAGCGCAGCACGAAGCGCTCGCCCTTGGCGTCGGTGGTGCGCTCCAGCGCGGTCCAGTCGATACCGGCCTTGGCGGCGAAACCGGTCAGCGCCTTGGTCGGCTCGCCATTGGCGTCCAGGGCGATGTTCAGATACGGGCCGAACACTTCCGAGTGCTGCTCGGGCTGTTCGGTTTCCACGCCCGGCAGCAGCACCGCCAGACGGCGCGGGGTCGACAGCGGCTTGGCGCCGTCGCGGTCAAAGGCGATACCGCGCTTGGCCAGGCCGTCAATCACGCCATCAAAGAACGCCTGCGCCAGGCCCGGCAGCGCCTTGACCGGCAGCTCTTCCACGCCCAGTTCGATCAGTAGCGGCTGCATGCTCATGCCTGCACCTCCTTGGCGGCCACGGCTTCAAGGCGCTTGGCCTCGTACAGTTTGGCCACGGCCATCGCCAGGGTGCGCACGCGCAGGATGTAGCGCTGGCGCTCGGTCACCGAGATGGCGCGGCGCGCGTCCAGCAGGTTGAAGCTGTGGCTGGCCTTGGTGACCTGTTCGTAGGCCGGCAGCGGCAGGCCGGCGTCGATCAGCTTCTGCGCTTCGGCCTCGCAGGCGTCAAAGCGGTGGAACATCTCGTCCACGTCGGCATACTCGAAGTTGTAGGTGCTCTGCTCCACCTCGTTCTGGTGGTAGACATCGCCATAGGTGACCGGGCTGCCATCCGGGCCGTAGGTCCAGACCAGGTCATAGACGTTGTCGCAGCTCTGCAGGTACATGCACAGGCGCTCCAGACCGTAGGTGATCTCGCCCAGCACCGGCTTGCATTCCAGGCCGCCGGCCTGCTGGAAGTAGGTGAACTGGGTGACTTCCATGCCGTTGAGCCAGACTTCCCAGCCCAGCCCCCAGGCGCCCAGGGTCGGCGATTCCCAGTTGTCCTCGACAAAACGCAGGTCGTGCACCAGTGGATCGATGCCCAGCGCCTTGAGCGAATCCAGGTACAGCTGCTGGATGTTGTCCGGGCTGGGCTTCATCGCCACCTGGTACTGGTAGTAGCGCTGCAGGCGGTTGGGGTTTTCGCCGTAGCGGCCGTCGGTGGGACGGCGCGAGGGCTGCACGTAGGCCGCATTCCAGCTTTCCGGACCGATCGAGCGCAGGAAGGTGGCCGGGTGGAAGGTGCCGGCGCCCACTTCCAGGTCCAGCGGCTGGATCAGCACGCAGCCCTGCTTCGCCCAGAAGTCGTTGAGGGTCTGGATCAGGCCCTGGAAGGTGATCGGAACTGTCGGGGTCGCGGACATGCTGCGGATTGCCGTACGGAGGGGTGCGCTAGTATAGCGACCGGCCGCGCGGTGGCCGGGCAAGCAAGGGGTGGGCAGTGGAACAACAGGCCGCGCACGGCGCGCAGATCCCCTCCGCGGCCGTCCCGATCGCCCCCGGACGGCTGCAGTTCTCCAATGTCGCCGCCGCCCTGTTCGCCGACGGGCTGGTGGCCGCGCACGACCACGAACGCATCCGCTTTTCCGCGCAGGGCGCGCGCAACGCCAGCGAGGTGCATCCGCTGGTGTTGCTGGCCAACCTGAAACTGGCCGCCGCCGCGCCGGCCTCCGGCGAGCTGGGGCTGGAACGGCTCACCGAATGGCTGGCCCAGC
>NZ_BAZI01000479.1 GCF_001310775.1 Stenotrophomonas pictorum JCM 9942 | reverse complement strand
GTGCCGGTGCCGGCCGCGCGCGTGGTGGTGGCCGAGGATGGCCATCGCGTGTCGCTGGCCGGGCGTGAGCTGCTGTGCGTGGACACCCCCGGCCATGCCCGCCATCACCACTGCATCTGGGATGCGGCCAGCGGCAGCTGGTTCACCGGCGACACCTTCGGCCTGTCCTATCGCGAACTGGACAGTGACGCCGGGCCGTTCATCATTCCGACCTCCTCGCCGGTGCAGTTCGAGCCGGAGGCGCTGCATGCCTCGATCGAGCGGCTGATGGCGCGCGCGCCGGTGGCGATGTACCTGACCACTACGGCCGCGTCGAGCAGCCGGCGCGACTGGCGGCCGAGCTGCACGCGCAGATCGACGCGATGGTGGCTATCGCCCGCCGCTGCGATGGTCACGCCGATCGCCACCGGCTGCTGGTGCAGGCGCTGGGCGCGCTGTATGTGGCGCGGCTGCGCCGGCACGGCAGCACCCTGGACGAGGTGCAGGTGTTGCAGGTGCTGGGCATGGATATCGAGCTCAATGCCCAGGGGCTGGAATGCTGGCTGGACCGCGACCGCCGCTGAAGGCTGGAGTGGAGTGCAGTGCACGGCTGTGGCGATCAACGATCTGCGCGGTGGCGTGGCCCCCTCATTAAACAGACACCGCACGCGATAGAATCGCCGCTCTGTCGAACGCTGGTGTCCGCTGTGAATCCGATGCGCATTCTGCTGTTGTCGTCGTGCCTGTTTGCCGGCGGCATCGCCCATGCGGCCAACGACCTTCCCGGCGGCGGCATCGATGCCGAAGCGTTGTCCCGGCACGTGCGGGTGTTGGCCTCGGACGAATTCGAGGGCCGCGCGCCGGCCAGCGCCGGCGAACAGCGCACCGTGGACTATCTGGTCGAGCAATTCCGTGCGTCGGGTCTGCAGCCGGGCGGCGAAAACGGGAGCTGGGTGCAGAACGTGCCGCTGGTACGCGCGCAGGTCGACGGGCCGGTCACCGCGCAACTGAGGCTCGGTGGCACGGCGCGGAAACTGGTCAACGGCGAGGACGTGACCCTGCAGAGCCTGCGTCCGCAGGCGGCCGTGGAGGTGCGCGATGCGCCGCTGGTGTTTGTCGGTTACGGCATCACTGCGCCCGAGCGCCAGTGGGACGACTACAAGGACGTGGACCTGCGCGGCAAGATCGCGGTGGTGCTGATCAACGATGCCGATTTCGAGGCCGATATGGCCGGGGCGTTCGATGGCCGCGCGGTCACCTATTACGGCCGCTGGACCTACAAGTTCGAGGAGGCCGCGCGCCGTGGCGCCGAAGGCGTGCTGATCGTGCACGAGACCGCGCCGGCGGCGTATCCGTGGGCGACGGTGAAGGCATCGGGCACCTCGCCGCTGTTTGACATCCAGCGCAGCCAGGCCGAGGCGATGGCGCAGCACACCACGCTGCGTGGCTGGATGCAGCGCAGCCTGGCCGAGCAGCTGTTCGCCGCTGCCGGGCTGGATTTCGAGGTCGAGAAGCGCAAGGCGATGCGTGCCGACTTCCGGCCGGTGGCGCTGGGCGATGCGCGCCTGTCGGCCAGCTTCAAACTCAAGCGCGAGCCGGTGGTGACCCGCAACGTGGTGGCCAGGCTGGAAGGCGCGAGCCATCCGCACGAATCGGTGATCTTCTCCGCGCACTGGGATGCGTTCGGCATCGGCCAGCCCGACACCAGCGGCCAGACCGTGCG
>NZ_BAZI01000478.1 GCF_001310775.1 Stenotrophomonas pictorum JCM 9942 | reverse complement strand
GCCGGTGCGGTGCGGAGCTGCGGATCAGGTGATCGAACGCCCCCAGTGCGGCGGTCGAGCCGGCGCCCATGGCGATGATGATCTGCTTGTACGGCACCGTGGTGCAGTCGCCGGCGGCGAACACGCCCGGCACACTGGTCTGGCCGCGCTCGTCGATGACGATCTCGCCCCGGTTGCTGAGTTCCACCGTGCCGCGCAGCCACTCGGTGTTGGGCAGCAGGCCGATCTGCACGAAGATGCCTTCCAGCTCGACCCGGTGCGAATCGCCGCCGACGCGGTCGGTATAGACCAGGCCGTTGACCTTCTGGCCGTCGCCGAGCACTTCGGTGGTCTGCGCGTTGAGGATCACCTTCACATTGGGCAGGCTGTACAGCTTGTCCTGCAGCACCTGGTCGGCACGCAGCTTGCTGTCGAACTCGAACACGGTGACGTGGCTGACGATGCCGGCCAGGTCGATGGCCGCTTCCACGCCGGAGTTGCCGCCGCCGATCACCGCCACGCGCTTGCCCTTGAACAGCGGACCGTCACAGTGCGGGCAGTACGCCACGCCCTTGTTGCGGTACTGGTCCTCGCCCGGCACGTTCATCTGCCGCCAGCGGGCGCCGGTGGACAGGATCACCGTCTTGGATTTCAGCGAGGCACCGTTCTCCAGCTGGACTTCGACCAGACCATCGGCACCGGCCGGCACCAGTCCGGTGGCGCGCTGCAGGTTCATGATGTCCACCTCGTACTCGCGCACGTGGGCTTCCAGTGCGGCCGCCAGCTTGGGGCCCTCGGTGTGCTGCACCGAGATGAAGTTCTCGATCGCCAGGGTGTCCAGCACCTGTCCGCCGAAACGCTCGGCAGCGACACCGGTGCGGATGCCCTTGCGCGCGGCGTAGATCGCCGCGGCCGCGCCGGCCGGACCGCCGCCCACCACCAGCACGTCGAACGCGTCCTTGGCCTTGATCTTCTCGGCCTCGCGGGTTGCCGCGCCGGTGTCGAGCTTGGCGACGATCTGCTCCAGGCTCATGCGGCCGGAGTCGAACATCTGCCCGCCCTGGAACACCATCGGCACGGCCATCACCTGGCGCTGCTCCACTTCCTGCTGGAACGCCCCGCCCTCGATCACCGTGGTGCGGATCTTCGGGTTGACGATCGCCATCAGCGCCAGCGCCTGCACCACGTCCGGGCAGTTGTGGCAGGTCAGCGACATGTAGACCTCGAAATCGAACGCCTGATCGATGGCCTTGATGCTGTCGATCACGTCCTGCGCCACCTTCGGCGGATGGCCGCCGGTCCACAGCAGGGCCAGCACCAGCGATTCGAACTCGTGGCCCAGCGGCAGGCCGGCAAAACGCACGCCATGGTTCTCGCCTTCGCGGGCGATCACGAACGAGGGGGTGCGGGCATCGGTGCCGGTGGCATCGAGCGTGATCTTGCCGTTGCCGGCGGTGACGATGTCGTCCAGCAGGCCGCGCATGTCCTGGCTGGCGGCGCTGTCATCGAGCGAGGCGATCAGGCGCAGCGGTTGGCGCAGCAGGCCCATGTACTGCTGCAACTGGGTCTTGAGGGATTCATCAAGCACGGCGCAACTCCTTGGATCGGGGCAAAGCGGGGGGGAGGGCACGGTTGCGGGGCAACGTACCGGTTGAAGTAGGGGTGAACCGCACCGGGCTTTTCCGGCTGGCCTGCACGCCGCTGGCTGGCGTCAAACCCGGTGCGG
>NZ_BAZI01000477.1 GCF_001310775.1 Stenotrophomonas pictorum JCM 9942 | reverse complement strand
GCAAGCCGATGCGCACCGCCCCGCCGGGCATGGTCGCCAAGGGCCAGCCGGAACCGCTCAAGGGCGTGCGCCGCAACATGGCCCGGGTCATGGCCGACGCGCACAGCAAGGTCGTGCCCACCACGCTCAATGACGACGCCGACATCCATGCCTGGATGCCGGGCAACGACATGACCTCGCGGCTGGTGCGGGCGATCGTCGCCGCCTGCCAGGCGGTGCCGGCGATGAACGCCTGGTTCGACGGTGACACCCTCACCCGCACCCTGCACGCGCAGGTCGACATCGGCATCGCCGTGGACACCGATGACGGCCTGTTCGTGCCGGCGCTGCGCAATGCCGACATGCTCGACGCCCGCGGCGTGCGCGAAGGCATCAACCGCCTGCGCCAGCAGGTGGAAGACCGCTCCATCGCCCCGTCCGAGCTCAGCGGCTACACCATCAGCCTGTCCAACTTCGGCATGTTCGCCGGCCGCTATGCCACCCCGGTGGTGGTGCCACCGTGCGTGGCAATCGTTGCCGCCGGGCGCGCCCGCTTCCAGCTGACCCCGGTGATGGGCGGCGTGGAAACGCACAAGGTGATCCCGCTGTCGGTGACTTTCGACCACCGCGCCTGCACCGGTGGCGAAGCCGCCCGCTTCCTGCGCGCGATGATCGACGATCTGGCCCTGGCCCACTGAGCAGTTTGTTTGCAGCAAGACTTCAGCCCGCAGCAATGCGGGCTTTTTTTTGGGGCGGAGGAACCGGGTCTTGCGTTGCCGAGGGCGCGGGCACCGCGTTGCGCACTGTCACCCCGGTCTGCGGTCACGGCGCTAGGATGCGCACATCCACCTCCACCTCCGACGGTACGCCTGATGAACAGCTGGGTCTGCAGCAACTGCAAGGAAGCCAACGAAGACAACTTCGAACAGTGCTGGAACTGCGGCACCCATGCCGACGGCTCGGTGCCGGAACGGCCATTCCGGCCCGAGGCCAGCGCGCCATGGCTGCAGCCGCCGCGCCTGATCCAGTGCCTGCGCTGCCCGGGCTCGCGGATGGAGTTCATCGGCCGCAAGCGCTTCCACGAAGGTTCGCAGGCCATGCCGTTCCTGCTGGGCGATCTGGGCGAACTGTTCGTCAACCGCGAGGAGTTCGAGCTGCATGCCTGCCCGGCCTGCGGCAAGGTCGAGCTGTTCCTGTCCAACCTGCCCCGCTGAACGTCGCCACCGGACCGGGAGTATCGCCATGAGCCACCGCAGCCGTCTGGCCGGTTTCATCATCGATTGCCAGGACACCGACAGTGATACCGCCGCGGCCTTCTGGAGCGCGGCGTTGGGCCTGCAGGCGCTGCCGGCCGAGACCGACAGCGACGGCGACGGCGCGCAGTACACGCGGTTGCGCGATGCGCCCGGTGAGCTGCAGGTGGAAGTGCAGCGGGTCAGCCACCCTTCGCGCGTGCATCTGGATATCGAGGCCGACGACATCGACGCCGAAGCCGACCGGCTGGAAGCACTGGGCGCGCGCCGCATCGGCTTCGTCAAACGCTGGTGGGTGATGGAGGCGCCGACCGGTCACCGCTTCTGCGTGGTGGCGATGAAGCATCCGGCGCGCGGACAGACCCCCAACACCTGGGAGTAACCGCGCCGGCGCGCCGATAATGGCAATCACTTTTCCGCTGGAGATGCCCCGATGTCCGATTCCTCCCTTGCCGGCGCCCGGGTGCTGGTGGCCGGCGGCAG
>NZ_BAZI01000476.1 GCF_001310775.1 Stenotrophomonas pictorum JCM 9942 | reverse complement strand
TGGAGGCAGCCACCACCGCACCGCGGGTGACGGTCACCACCGACGTGCTCAAGCTGGTGCTCGACGGCCGCAGCGTGCTCGATGCCGATCTGCTGCAGTTCCCGCAGACCAAGGCCGCCGGCAGCCCGCCGGTGCAGTTGCTGACTGAAGACACCGCCCATCCGTACAGTGCCACCGCCGGCTGGGCCGGTCAGGGCGGCTCGCCGGTGCCCGGTGCCAACGGCTTCCAGCCGGCACAACCGGTCACCGAGGTGGTGCTGGCTGAAGGCCAGGACAGCGTCCAGGTGCCGTTCGTCTGGAATGGCCCCAATGGCGTCAGCATCCACCGCACCTACACCTTCAAGCGTGGCGACTACGCCATCGGCGTGAAGGATGAAGTGGTCAACACCGGCACCGTGCCGTGGCAGGGCTATGTGTTCCGCAAGCTCGACCGCGTGCCGCCGGTGATCAGCAAGGGCATGACCAACCCGGATTCGTTCAGCTTCAACGGTGCCACCTGGTACAGCGCCGCCGATGGCTACCAGCGCCGCGCCTTCTCCGACTATCTGGACGACGGCAACGTCAACCAGACCATCACCGGCGGCTGGCTGGCGATGCTGCAGCACCACTTCTTCACCGCGTGGATTCCGCAGGCCGACCAGTCGGCGCTGTACCTGCTCTCGCAGAACGGCCCGCGCCATGTGATCGAAGCGCGCGGTCCGGGCTTCAGCGTGGCCCCGGGGCAGAAGGTCAGCACCGAGGCGCGCCTGTGGGTGGGCCCGAAGCTAGTCAACCAGATCGCCAAGGAAGACGTGAAGGGTCTGGACCGCGTGGTCGACTACAGCCGTTTCTCGCTGATGGCGGTGATCGGCCAGGGCCTGTTCTGGGTGCTCAACCAGGTGCACAAACTGGTCGGCAACTGGGGCTGGGCGATTGTCGGCCTGGTGATCCTGCTGAAGCTGGCGCTGTTCCCGCTGGCCAACGCGCAGTTCAAGTCGCAGGCCAAGATGCGCAAGTTCCAGCCGCGCATCGCCCAGCTCAAGGAACGCTACGGCGACGACAAGCAGAAGTTCCAGGTCGCCATGATGGAGCTGTACAAGAAGGAGAAGATCAATCCGCTGGGCGGCTGCCTGCCGCTGCTGATCCAGATGCCGATCTTCTTCGCGCTGTACTGGGTGCTGGTCGAATCGGTGGAGCTGCGCCAGGCACCGTGGTTCGGCTGGATCCAGGACCTGACCGCGCGTGACCCGTACTTCATCCTGCCGGTGATCAACGTCGCGGTGATGTGGTTCACGCAGAAGCTGACCCCGGCCGTGGGCATGGACCCGATGCAGCAGAAGATGATGCAGTTCATGCCGCTGGTGTTCGGCGTGATGATGGCCTTCATGCCGTCCGGTCTGGTGCTGTACTGGGTGGTCAACGGCGGCCTGAGCCTGGCCCAGCAGTGTGGATGATCAAAAAGCACGGCGAAGACACGCCGAGCAAGGTCATCGAAGCCAAGTAACCAAAAGCCCGCCGCAAGGCGGGCTTTTCGCATGCGGCGCTAGAATCGCCGGCAGCCGCGTTCAGTCTCCTTTTTCCCGAGTTTGCCCATGCCCTGCGTGCCTTCGCGATCCCGTCTGCTGCTGCTTTCACTGGTGTTGGCCGCCTCCAGCCTCAGCGGTTGCACTGACCGGAGCGAGGCCGAGAACCCGGCGGCAAACGCCGCTGCGGTCCCTGCCGATGCAGTCACCGGGCCG
>NZ_BAZI01000475.1 GCF_001310775.1 Stenotrophomonas pictorum JCM 9942 | reverse complement strand
GGCGATCAGCCGGGGCGCCTCGGCGACCGGCTCGAACTTGGCCAGCTTGGCCGGCACATTGCGCGGCGCGTACCACAGCCCGGCCAGGATGAACGTGCCATAGAACAGCCAGCCCACCGGTTTGACCCAGAACGAGCGGTTGAACCGGCGCCGGTAGGCCACGCCCAGCACCAGCAGCCAGAACATGCCGAACAGCATTCCGCCGATCACGTCACTGAGCCAGTGCGCGCCGAGGTAGATGCGCGCAAAGCCGATCACGGTGACGACGATGCCCGAGACCAGATAGGGCCACACGCGCGCGCGCCCCGGCAGTTCGCGGCCGATCAGCACCGCGAAGAAGCCGAAGGTGATGGTCGCCATCGTCACCGCCACCGACGGGAAACCGAAGCCGCTGCTGGCTGCCGGCGGACGCACCACATCGACGGTGGCACCCAGCAGCTTGGTCAGCGCCAGGCCGAAGGCCAGTGCCGCCAGCCAGTGGGCGGCGGCCATCCAGCGCCGGCGCCAGGCCAGATAGCCCATGCCCACGGCGATGGCCGGCAGCAGCACCTGCCAGTCGCCGAGCGAGGCCAGCGCGGCCATCGGGTAATCGGCCAGCGGGTTGCGCAGCGCCAGCATCAGCCGGTGTACGGCCAGGTCCAGCGCCAGCGGTTCGCCGTGGCCGACCACCACCATCAGCAGTACGAACCAGCCCCAGCCCAGCAGCAGCAGCATCAGCGCAAGCATCGCCAGCGGCACCGATTCGCGCCGGTGCGGGTCGAACAGATCGGTCAGCGAGCGCCCCAGCAGCTGCGGGTGGCGCTGCGACCAGTGCAGCAGCCGTGCCAGCCAGCCGTCCATGCGGGTGGCCGACCAGCGGTAGCTGTACAGCACGATCGCCCACACCAGCCCGAGCATCGCCCCGAGCAGGGCCAGCACCACGAACAGGCGCCCGGCCACGGCGGCCACCGCGTCGTAGGCCTGGCCCAGCGCCCAGCCGGGCAGCAGGAACAGGATCGCCCAGGACACGCAGGCGATACCGCTGGCCTTGAGGTAGCGGCTGAACGGCATGCTGGCCATGCCGGCGATTGCCGGTACGAACGGCCGGATGGCGCCGACGTAGCGGGCGATCAGAAGGCTCTTGAAGGCGTTGCGCCGGAACAGCACTTCGCCGCGATCCAGCAGCTGCGGATAACGGCTGAACGGCCAAACCCCGCGCAGGCGGTCGCCCCAGCGGCGGCCGACCCAGTAGCTGATGCCGTCGCCGGCAAAGGCACCCAGCGTCGCGCAGGCCACCGCGTACGGACCGGACAGCTCGCCCATGCCGATCAGCACGCCCACGGCGATCATCAACGGCAGCGCCGGCACGATCGCACCGAGGATGATCACCGCGTCGCAGAAGGCAATGGCAAATATCGCAGCGCCGGCCAGCACCGGGTGGGCGGCGATCCACGCGAGCGTGGCGTCGATCCAGGAAGAATTCATCGGCCGATTATAGGGGGCGGACCCCGTCAGACCGGCGTTCTGGCGCGGGGTTCCCGCCGTGCGCCTGCCTGTGGTTCACCTGTCCGGGCCCGGAACGGACGCCGCCGACTAGAATGTCGCGATGGCAGAACTTCCCGACGCGCGCGTGCAGGCGCTCAAATCAGACAGCTTCGGCAGGATTCTGCTGGTGGAGGGCCCCGATGGCCGTTTCGTGCGCCGGGACCTGGGCGCCACGCCGCTGTGGCTGCGGTTGCCGGCCTGGTGGCTGGC
>NZ_BAZI01000474.1 GCF_001310775.1 Stenotrophomonas pictorum JCM 9942 | reverse complement strand
GCGTGGCGCTGGCCCGCGCGCTGGCGCTGGACCCGCCGCTGATGATCTACGACGAGCCGCTGACCGGGCTGGACCCGATCGCCTCGGGGGTGATCATGAGCCTGATCCAGCGCCTGAACGACAATCTGGGCCTGACCAGCATCATCGTCAGCCACCACGTCCACGAAACCCTGCCGATCTGCGACCAGGCGGTGGTGATCGCCAATGGCGGCATCGTGTTCTCCGGCACCCCGGACGCGCTGCAGGCCAGCGCCGATCCGCTGGTGCGGCAGTTCCTGCATGGCCAGCCGGATGGCCCGATCCCGTTCGATGCCGCCCCGCGCGCGAGGACTGCCTGATGCCGTTTGTTGCCTCGATCCGTTCGCTCGGCCGTGCCGGCCTGTTCTCGCTGACCGTGCTGCGCGGCTCGCTGCCGACCCGCGATTTCCTGGCCGAGCTGACCCGCGAGGTCTACAAGATCGGCGCGCGCTCGCTGCCGATCATCGCCGTGGGTGGCGCCTTCGTCGGCCTGGTGCTGACCCTGCAGGGCTACCGCACGCTGACCACCTTCGGCGCGGCCGATGCGCTGTCCACCCTGCTGGGCCTGTCGCGTACCGCGAGCTGCGCCGGTGCTGACCGCGCTGCTGTTCATCGGCCGCGCCGGCAGCTCGATCGCCGCCGAGCTGGGCCTGATGCGCGCCACCGACCAGATCAAGGCGCTGGAGCTGATGGCCATCGATCCGATCGCCAAGGCGGTGGCGCCACGCTTCTGGGCGGCGGTGCTGACCGTGCCGCTGCTGACCGGCATCTTCTGCTCGCTGGCCATCGCCGGCGGCTGGTTCGAAGCGGTGCACATCCTGGGCCAGGACAACGGCACGTTCTGGTCGGGGCTGCGCGGCAGTGTCGATTTCTGGGACGACTTCGTCGTGGCCCTGCTCAAGTCGGCGATCTTCGGCGGCACCGCGGCGCTGGTGGCGGCCTACGTGGGCTTCCACGCCGAGCCGACCATCGAAGGCACCTCGGTGGCCACCACCCGCGCGGTGGTCAACGCCTCGCTGCTGGTGCTGATGTTCAATTTCGTGCTGTCGGCGCTGCTGTTTCAATAGCGCGAGTCCCTCGCAAAAACTGCACGTCCATCTGCAGGATCAAACGAACAACCCGCTTCGCGCTGCGAAGCATCTGCTGGATCAGGAGTGAGATAACCAATGGCCATCCGTGGACCCAGACTTGAATTTTCCGTCGGCGCCTTCCTGCTGCTGGCGCTGGCCTCGCTGCTGGTGCTGGCGGTGGCCTCGACCAACCAGCGCTTCGGCCTGGGCGGCGGCGACTACGTGCTGAAGGCGCGTTTCAGCCAGATCGGCCAGCTGCGCGCGCAGGCGCCAGTGAAGGTCGGCGGGGTGACCATCGGCCAAGTGGCTGATATTCAGCTCGATCCGGTTAAATACGATTCCATCGTCACCCTGGCGCTGGACAGCAAGTTCAAGGATCTGCCCGCCGATACCTCGGCCGGTATTTTCACCAGCGGCCTGCTGGGCGAAAGCTATATCGGCCTGCAGCCGGGCGGTGATCCGGACGTGCTCAAGTCCGGCGACGAGATCGTCTTCACCCAGCCGGCGGTGGACCTGATCCAGCTGGTCGGCAAATACATGTTCAGTGGCGGCGGGACGACCGCCGGCGACAACGACTCCACCGGCGCCGACGCGCCTGCAACGGAACCGCAACAATGAAAGTGAAACTGCTGACCGCCCTTCTCGCTTCGGCCCTGCTGGCCAGCGCACCGTCGCTGCTGAT
>NZ_BAZI01000473.1 GCF_001310775.1 Stenotrophomonas pictorum JCM 9942 | reverse complement strand
CTTGGTCCCACCGCCCCCTCCGCAGGCGCCCAGCACCAACGCCAGCGCGCTGGCCAACACATTGCGTCCCCACACCTTGCTGTTCATTCCCAGCCCCACTCCCCAGTTGGTTGCTATTGCCAATTCAGGTCTTGCCGGCCGCCGGCCGCGCGATGGCGAACATCTATACTGCAACGACAATCCGCTGTCTCCCGGGATGTGCCGTTGGTCCAATGGGCGGACATCCGGAGACATTCGATAATTGCCGCAAGGTATAACCGAGATTGCCCATGTCCGACATCGTCATCGCCGCCGCCAAGCGCACCGCTATTGGCTCCTTCCTTGGCCAGTTCAACGGCGTCCCCACCCCGACCCTCGGCGCGACCGCCATCAGCGCCGCGATGGCGCAGTCCGGCATCCCCGCCGCCGATGTCTGCGAAGTGATCATGGGCTGCGTGCTGCCGGCCAACCTGGGCCAGGCACCCGCCCGCCAGGCTTCGCTGGCCGCCGGTCTGCCGACCAGCGCCGGCGCCACCACCCTCAACAAGGTGTGCGGCTCGGGCATGAAGGCGATCATGCTCGGCCATGACCTGATCAAGGCCGGCTCGGCCAGCATCGTGGTCGCCGGCGGCATGGAATCGATGTCCAACGCCCCGCACATGCTGCCGAACTCGCGCACCGGCAACCGCTACGGCAACTTCCAGGCCGTGGATCACATGGCCTGGGACGGTCTGACCAATCCCTACGACGGCCAGTCGATGGGCGTGTTCGCCGAAGCGGCCGTGGCAAAGTTCAGCTTCAGCCGCGAAGAGCAGGACGCCTACGCGATCGAATCGGTCAAGCGCGCCCAGACCGCACAGGCCAGCGGTGCGTTCAACGACGAGATCGTCGCGGTGAAGGTCGCCACCCGCAAGGGTGACGTTGAATTCGACCAGGACGAACAGCCGGGCAAGTCGGACGTCGCCAAGATCCCGACCCTGCGTCCGGCATTCAAGAAGGACGGCAGCGTCACCGCCGCCAGTTCCTCGAGCATTTCCGACGGTGCCGCCGCCGTGGTGCTGCTGTCGGCCGACGACGCCGCCAGGCGGGGTGTGCAGCCGCTGGCCCGCATCGCCGCACATGCCACCTTCTCGCAGGAACCGGAGTGGTTCACCACCGCCCCGATCGGCGCGATCGGCAAAGTGCTGGAAAAAGCCGGCTGGGATATCGCCGAGGTGGACCTGTTCGAGATCAACGAGGCATTCGCCGTTGTGGCCATGGCGCCGATCCGCGAACTGGGCATTCCGCATGCCAAGGTCAACGTCAATGGCGGGGCCTGTGCGCTCGGTCATCCGATCGGTGCATCGGGTGCGCGTCTGGTGGTTACGCTGGTAAACGCCTTGCGCACGCGCGGCCTCAAGCGTGGCGTCGCATCGCTTTGCATTGGTGGTGGCGAAGCAACCGCTATCGCCATCGAATTGATCTGATTGGAAAATTTCAGACTTTCGCAAATATGAATGCGGAGTCGCTTGACAGCCCAAATGGGATTGTCATCATGTTCCCGGCGCGCAATGGCGCGTTGCCTAATTTCACGACGAGGATTCACAAATGAGCATCAACAAGCTGCTGATCGCTATGACCCTGGGCCTGGCTCTGGCTGCCTGCTCGAAGCAGGAACAGGCTGCTGACGCTGCTGCCGACGCAAACCAGGCTGCTGCTGAAGCCCAGGTCGCTGCTGACCAGGCTGCTGCTGCTGGCGACGCCACCGCTGACGCTGCCCAGGCTGCTGCTGACACCGCCGCCACCGCTGCCG
>NZ_BAZI01000472.1 GCF_001310775.1 Stenotrophomonas pictorum JCM 9942 | reverse complement strand
CGCTGTCCATCGATGACACCTACCTCACCCGTGCCCAGCGCCAGCGTCTGGCCGATCGCGTGCATCCGCTGCTGGCCACGCGCGGCCCGCCCGGCACCCACGATCTTCCATTGGCCTTGGATACGCTCGATGCCGCCAGCAGCGGACAACCATTCCACCTGCCGCGCTTTGACAAACTGGCCGATGAGCGGGTGGACGAAGCGCAGTGGGAACGGATCGACGGCCGCCTGGACCTGCTGGTGTTCGAAGGCTGGTTCCTGGGCACCCCGGCCGAACCGGAGGCGGCGCTGCAGACACCGCTGAACGCGCTGGAACGCGAGGCCGACGCTGACGGGCGCTGGCGGCACTGGTGCAACCAGACCCTGGCCGATGACTATCCGGCGCTGTGGCGGCGCTTCGATCGCCTCTGGTTCCTGCAACCACCGGGGTTTGCGGTGGTGCCGCAGTGGCGCTGGCAGCAGGAACAGGCGCTGCAACAGGCGGCCCCCGGCCGCAGCGGCATGAGCCGCGCGCAGCTGGAACGCTTCGTGCAGTTCTACGAGCGGATCAGCCGGCAGGCCTTGCGCACCCTGCCGGCTATTGCCGACCGCGTGATCGCGCTGGACGCGCACCGGCGGCCACTCCAGGCGTAGGAACCGACGGTCACCGCTCGAACCACGCGCCTACGCCAGCGGCCGCCTCACTCGACCAGGAACGTGATCCGCAGGTTGACCCGCCACTCGATGATGTTGCCCTGCCCGTCGGTGACCGCCTTGGTCTCGCTGATCCACGCGCCCTGGATGCCCTTGACGGTCTCGGCCACCTTCTTCAGACCCGAGCGCACCGCCTCCTCCACGCTGGTCTTGGACGAGGCGCTGACTTCGATGATTTTCGCTACAGACATGCCCTGCTCCTTGGTTGCACCACGAACCATTCGTGGAAGGGCAGAGCTTGGCTGCTACCTTGTTAACGCACCGACACGAGGTGCTAGCATCGATCCGCTATGAATCCAGCCCCCAACCTCATTCTGGTCGGCCCGATGGGGGCCGGGAAAACCTGCATCGGCCGGCGTCTGGCCGAGCGCTTCGGGCTGGAATTCGTCGATGCCGACCAGGCCATCGTCGATGACACCGGCTCCAGCATTCCCGCCATTTTTGACAACCTCGGCGAGCCCGGCTTCCGCGTGCATGAAAAGCGCGTGCTCGGCGCGCTGCTGCAACGCGGTGGCCAGCTGATTTCCACCGGTGGCGGCGCCGTGCTAGATGCCGACAACCGCCGGCTGATCCGGCAGCGCGGTTTTGTCGTCTACCTGCGGGTCAGCGTCGCCTCGCAGCTGGCACGCCTGCAGCGCGACAAGACCCGCCCGCTGTTGCAGCGCGATGACCGCGAGCAGGTGCTTCACGAGATGGCGGCCTTCCGCGATCCGCTGTACCGCGAAGTGGCCGACCTGACCATCGATACCGACCTTTACACCCCCGCCGAAGCGACCGCCCATGCCGTGGTGCGGCTGGCCGCGCTCTGGCAGATTTCGGAACTTCCCGCATGACCCCCGCTGCTCCCCCTACCGTCGATGTCGGCGGTGAACGCCCTTACCGGATCCACATCGGTCCTGGCCTGCTGGCCCGGGGCGAACTGCTGGCCGATGTCATCCGCGGCCGCCACGTACTGCTGGTCAGCGACGACACCGTCGCCCCGCTGTATCTGGCGCAAGTGCAGGCCGCACTGCTGGCTGCACGCCCGGCGCTGAAGATCGGCCAGCACCTCATCCCGGCCGGCGAAGCTCCAAGACGCTGGCGAGCTTC
>NZ_BAZI01000471.1 GCF_001310775.1 Stenotrophomonas pictorum JCM 9942 | reverse complement strand
GTGCCCGATTCGCGCCCGGCCGGGTTGTAGTCGATCTGGCCGCCCAGCGCATGGGCCAGCAGCTGGTGGCCGTAGCAGATGCCCAGCAGCGGCATGCCGCCGTGGGCGGCCTCGCGCAACCAGTGCGCGCTGCGTTCGCTCCAGTCGGCGCGGTCGGTGACGAAGGCGGCCGAGCCGGTGACGATGGTGGCGGCGAATCCGTCGCGCCCGGGCAGGGGTTCGCCGCGTTCGACATTGACCACCACCGTCTCGGCTTGCTCCAGCCCGGCGGCGACGCGGATCCAGTGCGGGAAGCGGCCATAGCGGCGCAGGGTCGGGAACGGTTGCCCGGTTTCGAGGATTAAAAACGGCTGGGGCTTCATTCCGAGGGCGGCAGTACGGACAGGACTTCCTCGATTGTAGTCAGCCCGGCGGCCACCTTTTCAAGCCCGGTGCGGCGCAGGGTGCGCAGTCCTTCCCCCCGTGCGGCACGGCTGAATCCGGCCAGGTCCATGTCGCGGGTGATCAGCGCGCGCAGCCGCGAACCCAGTGGCAGCAGCTCATACAGGCCGATCCGGCCCAGGTAGCCGGTGTGCCGGCACTCCAGGCAACCGACCGGTGCATATGCGGTGACGACATCAGGTAATGCCTCATGGGCATCACGCAGCGGTGCCCAGTCGGCATCGGTGAGCATGTCGGGGATCTTGCAGTGCGGGCACAGGGTGCGCACCAGCCGTTGCGCCAGCACGCCGTTGACGGTGGAAGCGATCAGGTAATGCGGCACGCCCAGATCCAGCAGGCGGGTGATGGCCGAGGGCGCGTCGTTGGTATGCAGGGTGGAGAGCACCAGATGCCCGGTCAGCGAGGCCTGCACCGCCATGTGCGCGGTATCCAGGTCGCGGATCTCGCCGATCATGATGATGTCCGGGTCCTGGCGCAGCAGCGTGCGCACCCCGGTGGCGAAGTCCAGGTCGATGTTGGTCTGCACCTGCATCTGGTTGAATTCCGGCGCGATCATCTCGATCGGGTCCTCCACCGTGCACACGTTCACCTCCGGCGTGGCCAGCCGCTTGAGCGTGGAATACAGGGTGGTGGTCTTGCCCGAACCGGTCGGCCCGGTGACCAGCACGATGCCGTGCGGACGTGCCACCAGTTCGTTCCAGCCGGCGGCCTCCTCGGGGCTGAAGCCCAGCTGCTCGATGCTCTTGAACGCCGAGTCCGGGTCGAAGATGCGCATCACGCACTTCTCGCCGAAGGCGGTGGGCATCGTCGACAGGCGCATCTCCACCTCGCGTCCGCCCGGCGAGCGGGTCTTGATGCGGCCGTCCTGCGGACGCCGGCGTCGGCCAGATCCATGCGTCCGAGCACCTTGATGCGGCTGACCACCGCGGTCATCACCGACGGTGGCACCTCGAACACCTTGTGCAGCACGCCGTCGATACGGAAACGCACCCGGCCCATGTCGCGCCGCGGTTCCAGGTGGATATCGCTGGCGCGCTGTTCGTAGGCGTACTGCAGCAGCCAGTCGACGATGCTGACGATGTGGTGGTCGTCGGCGGTGACGTCACCGGTGCGGCCCAGTTCCACCAGCTGCTCGAAACTGGGCAGCGCGCTGCCGTTGCCGCCATCGCGGGCATCGCCGCGGGCGCCGCGCACCGAGCGGGTGACGCCGAAGAATTCCATCGAGTAGCGGTGCAGGTCCAGCGGATTGACCAGTACCACCTCGATCCGGCGCCGGCTCAGGTGCTGCAGGTCCGGCACCCAGTCGCGCGCCATCGGCTCGGACGTGGCCACCAGCACGCGCT
>NZ_BAZI01000470.1 GCF_001310775.1 Stenotrophomonas pictorum JCM 9942 | reverse complement strand
CACCGGCGCCGAAGGTCGGCGGACTGGGCTGGCCACTGTCGGGCAATCTGCTGGCCCGTTATGGCGGCCGCTTGCCCGACGGGCGCAGCAGCACCGGCGTGCTGATCGGTGCCCCGGCCGGAACCACCGTCACCGCGGTGGCCGATGGCACCGTGGTGTTTTCCGACTGGATGACCGGCTACGGCATGATCCTGATTGTCGATCACGGCAACGGTTACCTGAGCCTGTACGCACACAACGACGCGTTGCTCAAAGATGCCGGCGCGCGGATCAAGCGCGGCGATGCGGTGGCCAAGGTGGGCAACTCCGGTGGGCAGGGCACCACCGCGCTGTATTTCGAATTGCGCCGCCATGGCCAGCCGGTGGACCCGGCCACCTGGCTGCAGCGCCAGTAACCCAGGCTGAGCGCCGCCGGCGCCGGTTCAACGGGAATTTAGCCGGGCATCGCGCATAATCGAAACGACCGCGCTTCGGGCGCGGGCCTGTTTTCTCATGGAGTGGTTCATGCGCGTAGCCCGTCTTGCTGCAGCCCTGCTGTTCGCCCTGTCTCCTGCGGTCGCGCTGGCACAGAGCGCCCCGGACAAGGCCGTCAGCGCCGATGATCCCGATGCCAAGGAGTCGGTCACCTCGCGCGTGCCGCTGGATGAGATCCGCCGCTTTGTCGGGGTCTACAACGCGGCGCGTGCGGCCTATGTCGATCCGGTCGACGACAAGAAGCTGATGCAGTCGGCGGTACGCGGCCTGTTGCTGGAGCTGGATCCGCACAGCACCTATTTCGACAAGGAAGACGCGCAGGCGTTCGACGAGCAGGCCACCGGCGCCTACGAAGGCATCGGCGTGGAACTGCAGCAGCAGGAAGACACGCTCAAGGTGGTATCGCCGATCGATGACACTCCGGCGGCCCGGGCCGGCCTGCGCGCCGGTGATCTGATCATCGCCATCGATGGCCAGCCGATCAGTGCGATCGAGGCGATGGAGCCGTTGCGCGGCCCGGCGGGCACCTCGGTGGTGCTGACCATCGAGCGCGCGGGCGAAAAGCCGTTCGACGTCAGCGTCACCCGCGAAACCATCCGCGTCACCAGCGTGCGCAGCAAGATGCTGGAGCCCGGTTATGGCTATATCCGCATCAGCACCTTCCAGGCCGATACCGGCAGCGACTTCCAGAAGCATGTGGCGCAGCTGCAGGCCCAGGCCGGCGGCAAGCTCAAGGGGCTGGTGCTGGACCTGCGCAGCAATCCGGGCGGCCTGCTCACCGCTGCGGTGCAGGTGGCCGACGACCTGCTGGAGAAGGGCGGCATCGTCAGCACGCGCGGGCGCATCTCCATCAGCGATGCGACGTTCGATGCCACTCCGGGCGACCTCATGCAGGGCGCACCGGTGGTGGTGCTCACCGATGCCGGCTCGGCCAGCGCCTCCGAAGTGCTGGCCGGGGCTTTGCGTGACAACCAGCGGGCCCGCATTGTCGGCAGCCGCACCTTCGGCAAGGGCTCTGTGCAGACCGTGCTGCCGCTGGACAACGGTGATTCGGTGAAGCTCACCACCGCGCGCTATTACACCCCCAGCGGCAAATCCATCCAGGCCACCGGCATCATCCCCGACGTGGAGCTGCAGCCCGATCCGGCCGATCTGCCCAAGGACTTGCCGGCCAGCCTGGCTGACTACAGCGAGGCCAAGTTGCCCGGGCACCTGCGCGGCGATGACGAAGCTGCCGGCAGCAAGGCCGGGGTGGTGTTGCCGGGCGATGCGCCGGTGCAGGCAGCGTTGCGCGAGCTCAAGCATCCCGGCTCGGTGG
>NZ_BAZI01000469.1 GCF_001310775.1 Stenotrophomonas pictorum JCM 9942 | reverse complement strand
CAACGCCGGCGCCAGTCGTGACAGCGGCACCGCCCCGCTCACGCGCCCCCACTACCGCCACCAGCACCGGCACCATGCCTACGATCAGCGCGGCTGACGCACCGCCACTCCACTGCACGCAGATGGACAGCAGCACGAAATAGACCAGGTTTCCCAGCAGGCTCAGCCAGGTCAGCGCCTTCCACTCGACCTTGCCGATATGGGCGCGTAGCGCCGGCCAACGCGGCAACAGCAGGATCGCGGCGATCAGCCCGTAAACCAGGTAGCGCGAGGCGGCCAGCTGCAACGGCGAGAAGTCCGTCAGCACCGCCGGTGCGAGAAATACCAGCCCCCACAACGCCCCCGACGCCACGCCATTGGCGATACCCCCCAGCATCCGCTGATTCATCGCCCCACCCGTTGCTCAATCACCCTCGGCGCCATCCCGCCGCATACGCGCCTCCATCGATCCAGGCGCACGCGCGCCAGCCGCATACCACCACGCCCACGGCCGCCAGGACCATGGGCGATGAAGACGGAAGGGAAGCGAGACGACATCGGCAAGTACACCGGAGAAGACGCGACCTGCGCCCGGCAGGTGCGCCAGGCAACGCGAGAAGATGGTGGCCCCGACACGATTCGAACGTGCGACCTGTCCCTTAGGAGGGGACCGCTCTATCCAGCTGAGCTACGGAGCCTGAGCGCGGCATTGTCGCATGACCCTCGCCTGCCCGGCACCCCTTGGACGCGCCGGCAACAGATGCGCATATGCGCAAGCGCGCCATGGCATACGGGACGGACGACCACCGCAGCGGCAGTCCTGCCTCGGCCGTTTGTCAGGCGATATCCAGCACCGGGAACGACTTGACCAGATCGTCCAGCGCCTTGATCTGCGTGAGGAACGGCTCCAGCGCGGCCAGCGGCAACGCGCTGGGACCGTCGCAACGGGCATTGTCCGGGTCCGGATGGGCTTCCAGGAACAGGCCGGCAATGCCGACCGCCATGCCGGCACGGGCCAGCTCCACCACCTGACGGCGACGGCCACCGGAGCTTCGCTGCCGGCGTCGCGACGCTGCAGGCTGTGGGTGACGTCGAAGATCGCCGGCAGGCCGCCGGTGGCCTCGATCATCTCGCGGAAACCGAGCATGTCCACCACCAGGTTGTCGTAACCGAACTGGGCGCCGCGCTCGCACAGGATGATCTGCTCGTTGCCGGCCTCGCGGATCTTGCTGACGATGTGCTTGATCTGCGAAGGACTCAGGAACTGCGGTTTCTTTATGTTGACCGCACGGCCGGTGCGGGCGATGGCGGTGACCAGGTCGGTCTGCCGGGCCAGGAACGCGGGGATCTGCAGCACGTCCACCACTTCGGCCACCGGCGCGGCCTGGTGCACCTCGTGCACATCGGTGATCACCGGCACACCGAAACGCTGCTTGACCTGTTCGAAGATGCGCAGCCCTTCTTCCAGGCCGACGCCGCGGAAGGAGGTGATCGAGGAGCGGTTGGCCTTGTCGAACGACGCCTTGAACACATACGGAATCCCCAGGCGACGGGTGACCTCCACGTAGCGTTCGGCGGCATACAGGGTGGAGTCCAGATCCTCCAGCACATTGAGCCCGCCAAACAGCACAAAGGGCAGGCTGTTGCCGACCACCACTGCATCCGAAATCGTCACGTTCATCTGTCTTTCCTGTTCAACACCGGGGAAACCCCTGCCAAGGGTGGCGAATATGGCCGAAAACGGTCGCGAGCAACAGCATGGGGCGCGCCTGCGAACCGCAACCGCCGCGACCGGCACACCGCCCTGCCCGGCGGC
>NZ_BAZI01000468.1 GCF_001310775.1 Stenotrophomonas pictorum JCM 9942 | reverse complement strand
TTACCATTGGCCGCCTTTGTCTGCTGCACTGTGCCGGCGCTCAGCGCGGCGAGGCCACCGCACGCTCGGAGGACGCGCCCTTTTTGCCGTCACGTGCAGGGGCACCGTCGGCCATCAGGTTGTCACTGCCGAAGTCGGTATCCACATCCAGCCAGCGCTGCGTCGGCAGGCCAATGGCGCGGTCCAGGATGGTGGGCATCATGCCGCTGGGCAGGCTGCTTTCGCCGTTCCACATGATGGCGATACCCAGGTCGCGCTCGGGCAGCAATGCCACCAGGCCGCGGTAACCCTGCACGGCACCGGCATGGAACACCACCGAGTGACCGGCATAGTCGAACACACGCCAGCCCAGTGCGTAGCCGGCCGAATCCAGACGTTCACGCCGCCAGCCCGAGCGCATTTCGCCGGGGGTACTCACCAGCGGTGCGTGCAGGGTGGCCAGCAACGGCGCCGGCAGCACGTCCGGACGATGGCCGGTGTGGGCCAGCAGCCATTGCGCCATGTCGCTGGCGCTGGCATTGACGCCGGCCGCCGGTGCGACCCGGTAGTAGGTGGGCTTGGGGGTCAGCGAAACCCAGCCGTTGCGGCTGCGCACGTGCGGACGCGCCCAGCGCGAACTGGCCTGGATGCCGGCCAGGCCGAGGCTGGCATCGTTCATGCCCAGCGGCTTGAGGATGCGCTTCTCCACCGCCTGCTCGTAGAAGTTGCCGGAGGCGGCGAACACCACATCGCCAACCAGGCTGAAGGCCACGTTCTGGTAGGCGTAGCAATCGCCAGGGGCGCACCTCAGTGGCGCGCTGGCCAGTTTCTGGGTCAGCGTGTAGTAGTCGGCGTTGGCTTCCACATCGCGGTCGTAGGCGTTGTAGGTCAGGCCGACGCGATGGCTGAGTACATCGGCGACGGTCAACGCATTGGTCGCCTCGGGCGTGGCCAGGCGGAAGCCGGGCACGTAGTCGGTGATCTTGCTGTCCCAGCGCAGCGTGCCATCGTTGACCAGCAGCCCGGCCATGGTGCCGGCAAACGCTTTGGACAACGAGGCCAGGCGGAACACGGTATGGGCGTCCACCTGTTGCGGGTTGCTGATATCGGTAACGCCATAGCCGCGCGCGGAAAGAATGCGGCCGTTGTGGACGATGGCCATGGCCATGCCCGGAACACGGTTGCCATAGGTCAGTTGCTCGGCCAGCGACTCGATCGCGGCCACATTGAACTCGGGCGACAGCGGTTGCACCTGGTCGGGCCGCAGCGCGGCGCGATAGGGCATCGGTTGCGTGGGCGATGGGGGCGGCGCGTTTTCCAGATTCACCGGCAGGGCTGCGCTGGCGGTCACGTCGATGGGCAGGTTGGCGTGGGTGGGCGTCTGTGCGGTGGACGCCAATGCGAAGGGCATCAACACCCCCAGCAATCCCGATGCCACCGGGCGGATTCCCCGGCGCGAGTTCTTTTCTTTCATCGTGATCGGTGCCTGTAAGCTACTGCCGTCGGCGATTCTAGCGCCGCTTTTCACGATTGCACAAACGGGGAGAGGATGAATGGGCATCACATTGATATTGCTGGTCTTTCTTGTGGTGGCTGTCGCAGTTATCGCGGCCGGTGTTGGCATCTATAACGGACTGGTCCGTTCCCGTAATGCGTACCGGAATGCGTTCGCGCAGATCGACGTACAGCTGCAGCGCCGCTTCGACCTGATTCCCAATGTGGTGGAAACCGCCAAGGCCTACATGAGCCATGAGCGGCAGACGCTGGAGGCGGTGATCGCCGCACGCAGCGCGGCGCAGTCCGGGCTTGCGGCGGCCAAG
>NZ_BAZI01000467.1 GCF_001310775.1 Stenotrophomonas pictorum JCM 9942 | reverse complement strand
TGGACGTCCCACTGTTCACGCTGCTGTTGCTGCTGGCACTGCTCACCGGCGTGCTGGTGGGTCTGCTGCCGGCGCTGCGTGCCGCGCGCCAGGAGCCTGCGCTGCAGGTGAAAACGCTTTGAACGGGAGCACCGCATGAATCCCCTGTTTTCGCCGTTGCGCCGTCACCCGCTGATGCCCTGGCTGATCGTGCTGCAGATCGCGGTGGCCTGCGCGATCCTGTGCAACACCCTGTTCCTGCTCGCGCAGCAGGTCGCCCCGCTGCTCACCGACGATGGTATCGCCCGCGATGAAGTGGTCATCGTCGACCAGCTGGTCAACGGAGGTGGGAACTGGAGCGCGGCACAGGCCCGCAGCGGGGCCGAAGCGCTGGCCCGCATTCCCGGGGTGGAGCGCGCCTCGGCGGTGGTGGGTGCCCCCATGCGGCAGACCCTGACCATGGTCTACGACCTCAAGTCCGCCAACAGCCCCACCCTGGTGGTCAGCGGCTTCCTCGGCGAGAAACTCATCGACACCCTGGGCCTGCAGCTCAGTGCCGGCCGTGATTTCCTTGCCGACGAATACCGCGACCTGCAACTGGAGGGCAACGACGACAGCACCACCACGCCGGTCATCCTCACCCAGGCGCTGGCGCGCAGCCTGTTCGGCAGCGACAACCCGGTCGGCCAGTCGTTTACGGGCGGCGATGGCAGCGGCCACTACGTGGTGGTGGGCGTGGTCGCGCACCTGATGCGCTACCAGCTGACCGAGCTGGATGATGGCAAAGCCGAGTACGCGATGCTGCTGCCGCGCCGGCCTGGCGGCCTGCCGCTGCTCAGCTTCGTCATCCGCAGCGACGCCCGGCAGCGCGAGGCCGTGCTCAAGGCCGTGCCCGGCGTGTTGCAGGCCACCTTCGCCGGGCAGATCGCCACCGGGTTTGAACCGCTCGTCGCCGACTACGAACACCTGCGCGAGGCCGGCCTGCGCTCGCGTCGTGCCGCGGTCTGGCTGCTGCTCACCGTCAATGCGGTGGTGGCGGCCATCACCGCGATCGGCATCGCCAGCCTGAGCGGCTACTGGATCCAGCAGCGCACCCGCCAGATCGGTATCCGCCGGGCGCTCGGTGCCCGCCGTGGCCAGATCCTGCGCCAGTTCCTGGCCGAAAATCTGCTGCTGACCAGCGCCGGGGTGTTCGCCGGCGGAGTGTTGGCGCTGCTGGTCAACCAGTGGCTGATGCATCACTACGAGCTGCCCCGATTGCCGCTGGTCTACCTGTCCATCGCCGCGCTGTTGCTGGTGCTGCTGGGTCAGCTGGCGGTGGCCGCACCGGCGCGGCGGGCCGCCCGACTCCCCCCTGCCAGCGCCACGCGCAGCGTGTAATGTGCGGATGCGCCCGAACCCAGCCTTCCAAGACAGCCGATGCCGCAGATCCTGATCATTGACGACAACGCCGCCGTGGCCACCGCACTGGACGTGCTGTTCTCCCTGCACGACATCGACACCCGCCACGCCAGCGCGCCGGAACAGGGACTGGCGATGCTGGCCGAGCAGGAGTTCGACCTGGTGCTGCAGGACATGAACTTCACCGCCGACACCACCTCCGGCGAGGAAGGCCAGGCGCTGTTCCGTGCCATCCGCGATGCGCATCCGGACCTGCCGGTGATCCTGCTCACCGCCTGGACCCATCTGGACAGCGCGGTGGAGCTGGTCAAGGCCGGCGCCGCCGACTATCTGGCCAAACCGTGGGACGACGGCCGCCTGCTGACCACGGTCAACAACCTGCTGGAGCTGGCCGAGACCCGCCGCGAGCTGGCTC
>NZ_BAZI01000466.1 GCF_001310775.1 Stenotrophomonas pictorum JCM 9942 | reverse complement strand
CTGCCGGCGCGGCGGCCGGCGGCGGATTGCAGCCGGCCAAGGCCGCGGTGAGCAGCAAGGCAACCATCCCGGACAACCGCTTCATCGGCACTGCCTTACTTCACGCCGTGCATCAGCTTCTGGATCAGCGGCGCGATCAGGAACAGCAGCACGCCGGCGCCGATCAGCACCCAGAAACCGAAGGTGTAGCCGGCCTGCGCCGACGCCACGGTCATGCCGCCTTCGCCGCTGACGCTGCTGGCGAAAATGCCCGACAGGTTGTTGCCGATCGCGGTGGACAGGAACCAGCCGCCCATGCCGAAGCCGATCAGGCGCACCGGTGCCAGCTTGGTCACCATCGACAGGCCGATCGGCGACAGGCACAGCTCGCCGACCGACTGGATCACGTAGACCATGAACAGCGTCCAGAACGGGATCTTCAGGCTCTGCGGGTCCACTAGGCTGGACAGCGCGAACATCAGCAGCAGGAACGCCAGGCCGTTGAAGATGATGCCCAGGCCGAACTTGCGCGGGATCGACGGATTGGCCTTGCCCATCTTGACCCACATCCAGGCGATGACCGGCGCCAGGGTGATGATGGCCAGCGAGTTGACCGACTGGAACCAGCCCACCGGGAACGTCCAGCCGCCGAAGTCGCGCTGGACGATGTTCTGCGCCAGGAAGTTGAACGAGCTGCCGGCCTGTTCGAAGAACATCCAGAACAGCACGTTGAAGGCGAAGATGATCAGCATCGCGATCGCCTTGTCACGCGCCACCGCACCGTTGGCGAAGCTTCGCGCAGGATCAGCACGCACAGGCCCACGAACAGGATCGTCAGCAGCACCTGCAGATTGTTGGCATCGATGGTCAGCAGGAAGTAGATCGCCGGGATCGCCACCAGCACCCCCAGCACCACCAGCAGCAGGCGTCCGAAACCTTCCGCGCCGGCCAGCGGACGGCCGATGCCCTTGAGCTGGGCTCGGCCAAACCAGAACCACACCAGGCTGATCAGCATGCCCACGCCCGAGGCGATGAACACCGCCTTGTAGGCCGGCATCTGCGAGGAGCCGCCGAACATGTTCTCGGCCAGCCAGCCGGTCAGGATCGGCGCGATCAGCGCACCGGCGTTGATGCCCATGTAGAACAGGGTGAAGCCCGAATCACGGCGCTCATCGCCGGTGGCATACAGCTGGCCGACCATGGTCGAGATGTTGGGCTTGAACAGGCCATTGCCGGCCACGATGGTGGCCAGGCCGATCTTGAACACCATCTCGTTCGGCACCATGACCAGGAACAGGCCGGCCGCCATCACCACCGCACCCAGCAGGATCGAGCGCTGGTAGCCGATCACCCGGTCGGCGACATAGCCGCCGAACAGCGCCGCCGCGTACACCAGCGCCAGGTAGGCGCCGTACAGCTTGCTGGCCGAGCCCTCACCGGCGGCGTCGCCGTTGAAGAACTGCGCCACGATGTACAGCGCCAGCGCCCAGCGCATGCCGTAGAACGCGAAGCGCTCCCAGAACTCGGTCATGAACAGCATCCACAGCGGACGCGGATGGCCAAGCGTGGTCTTGAACTCCGGCACGGGCGCCGGGGTGGATGCGGAATTCGGCGCGGCAGCGCTCATGCGGGACTCCCCTGAACAATTCGTTGGGTAAAGAAATCGGCCGGAACCGGCGCGACGGGCGAGGATCACAGAAGCGTCCGCTTCACGTCAAATAGAGGTTGCGCCGGTCAGGTCCCGGTCACGCACGGCCATGGCCGCCGCGCAAACCACCCGGCCGCCGCCGCAACCTCATGAATGCGCCGCAATGCCGCCAGCGCCCAGCGCGTGGCGGCACACC
>NZ_BAZI01000465.1 GCF_001310775.1 Stenotrophomonas pictorum JCM 9942 | reverse complement strand
CCGCGGGGCGTCGCTCTGTCGGCGCCGGCACCCGGCGCCCACGTGAACGGAGTCCACTGTGAACCTGCGTGACCTCAAGTATCTGGTGGCGCTGGCCGAGCACAAGCACTTCGGCCGCGCCGCGGCGGCGTGTTTTGTCAGCAGCCCACCCTGTCCACCCAGATCCGGAAACTGGAGGAGGAACTGGGCGTGTCGCTGGTCGAACGGGCGCCGCGCAAGGTGATGCTGACGCCGGCCGGGCGCGAGGCGGCGATGCGGGCGCGCAGCATCGTGGCCGAGGTCGAGCAGATGAAGGAAGCCGCCCGCCGTTCGCGCGACCCGGAAGCCGGCACCGTGCGGCTGGGCATCTTCCCCACGCTGGGCCCGTACCTGCTGCCGCATGTGATTCCCGGCATCCGCGAACGCTTCCCGCAGCTGGAGCTGCTGCTGGTGGAGGAAAAGAGCGACGTGCTGCTGGCACAGCTGCGCAACGGCCAGCTCGACGCGGCGCTGCTGGCGTTGCCGGTCAACGACGAGCAGCTGCACACCGAGTTCCTGTTCGAGGAACCGTTCGTGCTGGCCGCCCCCGAAGGCCATCCGCTGGCCGCCCACACCTCGCTGCGCCTGGATGATCTGGCCGAACAGCGCCTGCTGCTGCTGCAGGACGGTCACTGCCTGCGCGACCAGGCGCTGGATGTCTGCCATCTGGCCGGCGCGCTGGAAAGATCCGAATTCCAAGCCACCAGCCTGGAAACCCTGCGACAGATGGTCGCGGCCAATGTCGGCGTGACCCTGCTGCCGATGCTGGCGGTGAAGCCGCCGGTGGCCCGCTCACCCAACATCCGGCTGGTCCCCTTCGACGGCACGCCGCTACCCAACCGCCGCATCGCCATGGTCTGGCGCCGAAGCTCGGCCATGGCCGCGCTCCTGCAGCAACTGGCGGCGGTGTTCAAACAATTGCCGGCCGGACTGCTGTGCGCCGACCCTGACTGAACAGGCGTCCAGACTGAATCGCGGCCCGGCCCGCATTGCATCCGGGCCTGAGCGGCCCCATGATCGTTGCAGGGTCGCTTTCTGGCCCCCGATACCAGCACAATAGTGCCCGGGCGGCGTCGACAAGACGTCGCCTTTTGCTTGTTTTTTCACCAGATAAGGAATATCCCATGACCAGCCACAGCGGTCTGCCGCCGTCGATCATCGTTTCCGTCCGTGACATGGCCCGCCTCGAGGCCCTGCTCGATTCCCCGGCCCTGAGCCGGCACCCGGCCGCCATCGCCCTGTCCCAGGAGCTGGAGCGCGCCCAGGTACTGCCGCCGGAAGAAATTCCCGAAGGCATCGTCACCATGCATTCGCGCGTCGACTGCGAAGACGAACTGAACAATGAAACCCATTCCCTGACCCTGGTCTATCCGCACGAAGCGGATTTCGACAAGGGCCGCGTGTCGGTGCTGGCACCGGTCGGCAGCGCCCTGCTGGGCCTGGCCATTGGCCAGACCATCGACTGGACCGCCCCGGGTGGCCGCCAGCTGCGTCTGCGCGTGACCGCCGTCCACTACCAGCCCGAAGCCGCTGGCGACATCCACCGCTGAGCGCCCCGCGCCGGCACCGCTGTACAGGAACATGCAATGACCCAGGCCCCCTCCAAACTCGCCCAGCTGCGCGAACTGTCCGTCGTCGTCGCCGATACCGGTGATTACGAGGCGATCAAACGCCTGCAGCCGGTGGACTGCACCACCAACCCCACGCTGGTGAGGAAAGCCCTCGACCTGCCGGTCTACGCCGGCCTGATCGAGCGCGAATTGCAGTGGGGCCGGGCCCAGTCCGGTGACGTGCAGGACGTGGCCAAGG
>NZ_BAZI01000464.1 GCF_001310775.1 Stenotrophomonas pictorum JCM 9942 | reverse complement strand
GCCCGTGAATTCGGGCAGTGGGACCTGAACCAGCTCCAGCGGGCACCGAGAAGGGCGGGCGCATCACCAAGGGCGATGTGCAGAAGTTCGTCAAGGGTGTCCTCGGTGGCGGTGTCGCCGCCACGGGCGCCGCTCCGGCCGCGGCCGGCGGCGGTCTGAACCTGCTGCCGTGGCCGAAGGTGGACTTCAGCAAGTTCGGCGAGACCGAAGTGCAGCCGCTGTCGCGCATCAAGAAGATCTCCGGCGCCAACCTGGCCCGCAACTGGGCGATGATCCCGCACGTCACCCAGTTCGACCAGGCCGACATCACCGACCTGGAAGCCCTGCGCGTGGCACTGAACAAGGAGAACGAGAAGGCCGGCATCAAGCTGACCATGCTCGCGTTCCTGATCAAGGCCAGCGCCGCGGCCCTGAAGAAGTTCCCCGAGTTCAACGCCTCGCTCGATGCCAGTGGCGAGAACCTGACCCTGAAGAAGTATTTCCACATCGGTTTCGCCGCCGACACGCCGAACGGCCTGGTCGTGCCGGTGATCCGCGACGTGGACAAGAAGGGCGTGGTGCAGATCGCCCAGGAAACCGGCGAGCTGGCCAAGAAGGCGCGCGACGGCAAGCTGGGCCCGGCCGACATGAGCGGCGGCTGCTTCTCGATCAGCTCGCTGGGCGGTATCGGTGGCACCGCATTCACCCCGATCGTGAATGCGCCGGAAGTGGCCATCCTCGGCGTCTCCAAGTCCTCGATCCAGCCGGTCTGGAACGGCAAGGAATTCGCGCCGAAGCTGCTGCTGCCGCTGTCGCTGAGCTACGATCACCGGGTGATCGATGGCGCCCTGGCCGCACGCTTCACCACGTACCTCTCGCAGGTGCTGGCCGACATGCGCCGCGTGTTGCTGTGAAGCCAGTCGCGTCCGCACGCCTGCTGCTGGCGACGCTGCTGGCGCTGACCACCGCCCCGGTGCTGGCGGCAAGCCAGTGCGCGGCAGTGGTGGGTGAAGGCTGGCCGCCGGCGGTGGCCAACTACGGTGATGCCGCGGCGCAGCTGCTCGGCGGCGTGACCGAAGAAGGCTTGTCGCTGTTGTCGTTGCCTGCACGCGGCCCCGAGTCGCAGGTGCAGTTGCGGCGCGAGCCCGGGCAGGCGGGGCAATGGGTCGTGGTGGCGGGGCTGGCGGACAAGCGGATCTACAGCTGGAACAGTGGCAGCAGCCGTGCCGGCGTGAATCTGCGTCTGGATCAGCAGCCCGAGCTCGCCCAGGCGCCGGTGCCCGATGCGTTGGCGCAACGCCTGCTGCAGGTGTGGGCGGCGGCACTGGCCTCCAGTGAGGTGGCGCCGCGCGCGCCGGTGACCGATGGCGAGGTGGTGTCCTTCACCCTCAATGGCGCGCGCTACAGCGGGCTGCGGCCCGGCTGCGGCCGGCTTGAAGCGTTGCTGGACCAGGCCGCGCTGCTGGTGGAGCTGGCGCACAGCAAAGACAAAAAACACGAGAAGCGCTACGCCGACATCGAACGCGCGCTCGACAAGATGCATGACCGGTTCAGCGGCGACGCCGGCTGAGCCCACAGGAGAAGACAATGGCGACGATTGAAATCAAGGTTCCGGACATTGGCGATTACGACAATGTGCCGGTGATCGAAATCCTGGTCGCCGTGGGCGACACGGTGAAGAAGGACCAGGGCCTGGTCACGCTGGAATCGGACAAGGCGACGCTGGAAGTGCCGTCCTCGGCTGCCGGCGTGGTCAAGGAGATCAAGGTCAAGCTCGACGACAGGCTGTCGCAGGGCGACGTGGTGGTGCTTCTGGAGGCCGAAGGCGAGGGCGCAGCCCCGGCCGCGG
>NZ_BAZI01000463.1 GCF_001310775.1 Stenotrophomonas pictorum JCM 9942 | reverse complement strand
CGCCGCGCCGGGAGATAAAGCGGGTACCCCTGCTGGGCTTCTTCGCCGGCCTGCTCGATGCCAGCGGTGGCGGCGGCTGGGGGCCGGTGGCGACCTCGACCCTGCTTGCGCGCGGCGCTCAGGCCCGAACCACCATCGGTACGGTCAGCGCGGCCGAGTTCCTCGTCACCCTGTCGATCTCGGCCACCTTCCTGCTGTCGATGGGGTTGCAGCACCTGTCCATTGTCGCCGGGCTGCTGGTGGGCGGCATGATGGCCGCACCGGTGGCTGCGCTGCTGGTCAAGCGGGTCCGGGAGCGCTGGGTGCTGGTTGCCGTGGGCCTGCTGGTGCTGTCGATCAGCCTGTTCCAGATCGGCACCGCGCTGCTCAAGCTGCGCGGCGCCTGAGCCGGCTCAGGGCAGCGGATCACCGCCGCGACCGGCACAACCCCAGTTCAGGATTGGCGTTCCCGCCGGCAGCACCTTGCCGAAGTAGGCCACGCGCGAATGCTTGGGATTGACCACCACCGGTGCCCTGGCCGCTTTGAGCAGCGGCAGGTCGGCGGTGCTGTCCGAATAGGCGATGGCGATGTCGCCGTAGCCCCGCTCGCGCAGCATCCGCATCTTTTCCTCGTTGTGGCAGTGCCGGGTGGCGCCCATCGCGCCCAGCCGCGGCCCCACTTCACTGCCGATCACCGGCACACCCTGGTGGGCGACGAAGGTGAGGATGGCGCGGGCCAGCTCCGGCGGTGCGCCGGTAGCCACCACCACGCGGTCGCCGGCGCGGCGATGCGCGGCAAACACCTCCAGCGCGTGCGGCAGCAGCTTCTGGCGAATCTGCGTCTCGTGCGTGAGCACGTACCGGTCGATGACCTTGTTGAACTCGCGCGCCTGATGCAGACCGAACGTGGCAATCCAGACATAGCCGGAAATGCCGATGCGCCGCGTCGGCAGCATCGCCACCAGCGGCCCCAGTAAGGGCGTGGCCAGCACCGCCGCGAGCAGTCGCAGCGGATTGCGCCTGATCAGCCAGGCGAACAGATGACTGCCGGAATCGCCGTCGTAGAGGGTGTGATCGAAGTCGAAGACGACCAGTTGCGCATCGTCCGGAGGCAAGGGGTATGAATCGGTCATGCCGGGAAGAATAGCTGACGCAGGCCCTCGCCCGGCTCTTCCACACGCATGAAGGCTTCGCCGACGAGGAAGGCGTTGACGCCTGCCTCACGCATCAGCTGGACATCGGCCGGGCCGAGAATGCCGCTCTCGGTGATCAGCAGGCGGTCACGCGGCACCGCATCCTTCATGTCCAGCGTGTTCTGCAGCGACACCTCGAAGGTGCGCAGGTTGCGGTTGTTGATACCGATCAGCGGCACCGGCACCTGGATCGCACGCTCCAGCTCGTCGATGTCGTGCACTTCCACCAGCACGTCCATGCCCAGCTGCATCGCCAACCCGGAAAGCTCGGCCAATTGGCGGTCATCCAGCGCCGAGACGATCAGCAGGATGCAGTCCGCGCCCAGCACGCGCGCCTCATAGACCTGGTAGGGGTCGATGACGAAGTCCTTGCGCAGCACCGGCAGGGTGCAGGCCTCCCGCGCCTGCTGCAGGTAGGCGTCCGCGCCCTGGAAGAAATCCACGTCGGTCAGCACCGACAGGCAGCTGGCGCCACCGAACTCGTAGCTCACCGCGATATCGGCCGGATGGAAGTCCGGGCGGATCACGCCCTTGGACGGACTGGCCTTCTTGACCTCGGCAATCACCGCCGGATCGCCATTGGCGATCGCCGCATTGAGCGCATTGGCGAAACCGCGGACCGGCGGCGCCTCGGCCACGCGCGCCCTCAGCTCGGCCAGCG
>NZ_BAZI01000462.1 GCF_001310775.1 Stenotrophomonas pictorum JCM 9942 | reverse complement strand
CGCTGGCCGGACGCCGTGCAGCTGGCCGGCGTGGAAGTCTACGAAGGCGTGGCGCCGGATGAGGCCGGGGTGCGCGCGATCCTGCAGCACACCGTGACCACCTTCCAGCAGCTGCATCAGGCTGGCGCGCTGGCCCGGAGGCCGGCACTGGTTTCAGGCGCCGGTTCGGCCTGGTTCGACGTGGTCGCCGAGGAGTTTTCGGTACTGGCCGGCGATCCGGGCATCGAGGTGGTGCTGCGCCCGGGCTGCTACCTCACCCATGACGTGGGTATCTACCGCGACGCGGCCAAGCGCATCCATGCCAGCAACCCGGTGGCGCGCCAGATGGGCAGCAGCCTGCAACCGGCGCTGCAGTTGTGGGCCTACGTGCAATCCCGCCCGGAGCCGGGCAAGGCGATCATCGCCCTGGGCAAGCGCGATGCCGCCTTCGATGCCGGCTTCCCGGTACCGGCGCTGCACTACCGGCCGGGCACTGCGGCACCGGTTGCCGCAGCCGGGCACTGGAAGATCACCGCGATGATGGACCAGCACGCCTTCCTCGACGTCGGCGACCAGGACGACCTGCGCGTGGGCGACATGCTGTGCTTCGACATCTCACACCCGTGCCTGACCTTCGACAAGTGGCGCCATCTGCTGGTGGTGGATGACGCCTATACCGTCGTCGACGCCATTTCCACCCAGTTCTGATCCACGCACCCGGCCTGTACGCATGAGCAATGGAAACCTGCTGTTGATCTACGCGGTACTGTCGATCCTGGCGCTGGTCGTGCTGATCGCCCGCTACCGGCTCAACCCGTTCATCAGTGTCACCGTGGTCTCGGTCGGGCTGGCGCTGCTGGCCGGGATGCCGGCCCCGGAAATCCTGCCGGCCTACGAGCAGGGCGTGGGCAAGACCTTGGGGCATATCGCGCTGATCGTTGCGCTGGGCACCATGCTCGGCAAGATGATGGCCGAATCCGGCGGCGCCGAACGCATCGCGCGCACCCTGATCGCCCGCTTCGGGCCGAAGAACGTGCACTGGGCGATGATGCTGATCGCCTTCTGCGTGGGCCTGCCGATCTTCTTCGAGGTCGGCTTCGTGCTGCTGATCCCGATCGTGCTCAACGTCGCCCGCCGCACCGGCGTACCGCTGCTGCTGGTCGGCCTGCCGATGGTCGCCGGCCTGTCGGTGGTGCACGGGCTGGTGCCGCCGACACCCGGCGGCGATGCTGGCGGTGCAGGCCTATGGGGCCGATGTCGGCCGCACCGTGCTGTATTCGCTGATCGTTGGCCTGCCCACCGCCGCGCTGGCCGGCCCGGTGTTCGCCAAGTTCGTCGCACCGCGGGTGCAGCTGCCGGCGCACAACCCGATGGAGGCGGCGCTGCTGGATGAAGGCCATGGCCGGATTCCCGATGAGCAGCTGCCGGGTTTCGGCATCACCCTGGCCACCTTGCTGGTGCCGGTGGGGCTGATGCTGCTGGGCGGCTGGGCCGACCAGATCGCCACGCCGGGCTCGGCGCTGAACCACGGCCTGCGCTTCATCGGCCACTCGGTGGTGGCGCTGCTGATCGCCACCTTGATGAGTTTTGTCACCCTGGGCCTGATGCGCGGCTTCAACCGCGAGCAGATCCTGAAGTTCTCGCAGGAGTGCCTGGCCCCGACCGCGGCGATCACCCTGCTGGTCGGTGCCGGCGGCGGCCTCAACGGCATCCTCGTCCACACCGGCGTGGCCACCGAGATCATCGGCCTGTCGCAGCGCTTCGACCTGTCGCCACTGCTGATGGGCTGGACCATGGCCGCGCTGATGCGGGTGGCCACCGGCTCGGCCACGGTGGCGATGACCACCGCCTCGG
>NZ_BAZI01000461.1 GCF_001310775.1 Stenotrophomonas pictorum JCM 9942 | reverse complement strand
CTCGGCGCCCGGGGCACAGCGGCTGAACTGCCGCCGTGGTCTGGCGCAGGCGAACGCCCGGCCGGCATCTGCGGAAGTTCCCGCCGGTGCGGATTAATTCATGTACTGGTCAGTTTTATATTCAGGGGGCATTCCGTCGCCTAACGGATAATTCACACCTGTCGAAGCCGCAAACGTTTTCACCGCCGCTTCGATCAAACCAATAAAAAAGGTAATCCCGATTATGAAGACTTCCCTGATTGCGCTTGGCCTGCTGGCCGCCCTGCCGTTCGCCGCTTCGGCCGCCGACGGCCTGTCCTACAACTATGTGGAAGGCGGCTATGTGAACACCGATGCCAAGGGCGGCGACGCCGACGGCTTTGGCGTGAAGGGCTCGGTCGCCGTGGCGCCGAACTTCCATGTCTTCGGTGACTACACCCAGCAGGAAACCGATGCGGGCAAGGTTGATGTGGACCAGTGGCGTCTGGGCGTGGGCTACAACCACACCCTCGCCAAGGACACCGATCTGCTGGCCCGTGTGGCCTACCAGAAGTTCGATCCGGAGCTGGGCCTGGACTTCAACGGCTACAGCGCCGAAGTCGGCGTGCGCAAGGCCTTCACCCCGATGTTCGAGGGCTATGCACTGGCCGGTTACGAGGATTTCACCAAGAAGCACGGCATCAACCCGGACGGCGAGTTCTACGGCCGCGTCGGTGGCCTGGCCAAGTTCAACGCCAACTGGGGCGTGAGCGGTGAGGTCAAGCTGGCCAAGGGTGGCGACAAGGAATGGTTCGTCGGCCCGCGCTTCAGCTGGTAAGCGGTACCTCCTAACGGAGGTTGTTGTACGGCGCGTGCTCTCTCTCCCCCGCGCCGCTGGAAGCCCGGTCTCCCCCAGACCGGGCTTCTTTTTTGCGTGCAAGCGGAGGGCACGCCCCTGGCTGCGGCGGTCGCAGAACGGCACCACACGCCCCACCGACGCCGGATCGGCTGAACGGCCGATGGCGATGGCGATGCACGGTGTCGGACAAGCCGTTGCGGTGGCCGCTCCCGGCCTGCCTCCAGCCACAAAAAAGCCCGGCATTGCCGGGCTTTTTCGTTGATCGTCGCTGATGTTCACTTGAACAGCGTATCCGGATATTCCGGTTTCTGTTCCCGCGCCAGCAGCTGCTGCAGGCCTTCGGCCGGGCTCAGGTCGCCATGCAGCACCGACTGCACCGCCTTGGAGATCGGCAGATCGATGCCATGGCGATCGGCCTGGCGCATGACTTCATCGGCGGTCTGCACCGATTCCACCACCTGGCCGATTTCCTTCACTGCATCGGGCAGGCTCTGGCCGCGACCCAACGCCAAGCCCAGGCGGCGGTTGCGCGACAGGTCGCCGGTGCTGGTCAGCACCAGATCGCCCAGGCCGGCCAGACCCATCAGGGTCTCGGGCTTGCCCCCGATGGCGGCGGCCAGCCGCAACATCTCGTTCAGGCCGCGGGTGATCAGGCCGGCACGGGCATTCAAGCCCAGTTGCATGCCATCGGCCACGCCGGTGGCCACCGCCAGCACGTTCTTCATCGCCCCGCCCAGCTCGGCGCCGACCATGTCGTCACCGGTGTAGGCGCGGAATGCCGGGCCGTGCATGGCATCGGCCACCTGCTGGGAGAACCCTTCGTCATCACCGTGGACGGTGATGGCGGTGGGCAGGCCCAGGGTGACTTCCTTGGCGAAGGACGGGCCGGTGACCACGGCCAGCGGCACGTCCGGGCCCAGCACGTCACGCGCCACTTCATGCAGGAAACGGCCGGAGCCGGGCTCGAAGCCCTTGGTCGCCCAGGCCACACCGGCCCCGGCCGGCCGCAGCGGCGCCAGCGCACG
>NZ_BAZI01000460.1 GCF_001310775.1 Stenotrophomonas pictorum JCM 9942 | reverse complement strand
GCGATCACGCCGAGATGGACGTGGCCGGCGCCATCCGCGCGGGCCTGCGCGGTTGCTGGATCAATCGCGACGCACATACATGGACCCATCCGGAGCTGCAGCCCGATCTGCAGTTCGACACCCTGACCGGACTGGCCGACTGGCTCGATGCCAACGCATCCAGCCACCTGGCCTGAACCGGCGGCCGCCACCAGACGCAGTAGAGGTATTGCATGTCCACGCTCAATGGTTTCACCACGGATTCTTCCCGCGCGCTCCCCCTGTACGTGCTCGACCACAACGGTTTTGCCGCGTGGAACGCGCAGCAGCCGGCCGCCCTGCAGGCCTGGCTGAAGAGCCAGCAGTTCAACGCCGCGCCCGGCTCGGTCGCGCTGCTGCCCGGCACCGACGGCCTGGCCGGTGCGGTGCTGGGCGTGGGTGATCGCGCCGACGCCTACAGCTATGCGCACGCCCCCGTTCGCGCTGCCGGCCGGCAGTGTCTGGAAGGTGGCCGGCGAACTTGATGTGGCCAGCGCCAGCAACCTGCAGCTGGGCTGGGGCCTGGGCAGCTACCGCTTCGCCCGCTACCGCAAGCCGGCACGCGCACCGGCGCAACTGCTGGCCTCCCCGTCCAGCGAAGTGGCCGATGTCATCACCGCCTGCCTGCGCGTGCGCGACTGGGTCAATACGCCCACCGAGGACATGGGCCCGCAGCAGCTGGAAGATGCCGCACGTGCGCTGGTGAACGCCCATGGCGGCGAACTGGAAGTGATCGCCGGCGATGAACTGCTGGAACAGAACTTCCCGACCATCCATGCGGTCGGCCGCGCCTCGCACCGTGCACCGCGGCTGATCGCACTGCGCTGGGGCAAGGCCGATGCGCCGCATCTGGCGCTGGTCGGCAAGGGCGTGTGTTTCGACACCGGCGGCCTGGACCTGAAGCCGGCCGATGGCATGCGCAACATGAAAAAGGACATGGGCGGCGCCGCCCACGCGCTGGCGCTGGCCGGGCTGGTGATGGCGCAGGAACTGCCGGTGCGGCTGACCCTGCTGGTCGCCGCGGTGGAGAACGCGGTCGGCCCGGACGCGTTCCGTCCCGGCGAGGTCATCACCACCCGCAAGGGCATCACCGTGGAAATCGACAACACCGATGCCGAGGGCCGGCTGGTGCTGTGCGATGCGCTGGCCTATGCCAGCGAGCAGCAGCCCGAGGCGATCATCGATTTCGCCACGCTCACCGGCGCGGCGCGGATCGCGCTCGGCCCGGACCTGCCGGCGCTGTTCGCCAACGACGACACCCTGGCCCAGCAGTGGCTCGATGCCGGCGACGCCACCCGCGATCCGGTCTGGCGCATGCCGTTGTGGCGCCCGTACCTGCGCTACCTCAACAGCGGTATCGCCGACATGGCCAATGCCGGTTCGCGCATGGCCGGCTCGGTCACCGCTGCGCTGTATCTGGAACGCTTCATCGAAGCCGGCCAGACCTGGGCGCATCTGGACGTGTACGCGTGGAACGACAGCGAGCGCGCGGGCCGTCCGGCCGGGGGCGAAGCGCTGGCGCTGCGCTCGGCCTGGGCGATGCTCAAGACCCGTTACGGCCGCTGAGCATCACCGCTGCGGGCTGATGTCCTGACGGGCGTCAGCCCGCGGTGTGCAACAACGGTCGCAACTGGCGCATCCGTGCCTGGGTGGCCGGCCCGACCAGCGCGAAGGCGGTATTTCCCTCGGCCCAGTACTGCGCCAGCAGGCGCCCATCGCGGCGCTCGCCCTGGCTGAAGCGGTCGCTGCGCGGCCGCAGATACAGGCCGATGCGGGCCCCGTCGGCATCCTGGTAGACCAGCATGGCCGCCGCGCCTTCCGGGGT
>NZ_BAZI01000459.1 GCF_001310775.1 Stenotrophomonas pictorum JCM 9942 | reverse complement strand
GCAGCATCGGAACTCCCGATGCCGCGATTGCGGACTTCCAACCACTCCTCACGCTCCATCGAGCGCGTGTCGACCAGACGAATCGCCGCTGATCTGCTCATTTCCAATCCTCCAATCGAAGAAGCCCGGCCTCCGTGGGGAGGCCGGCTTATGGGTAGCTTTGACAGAGACGGAACCTACACCGGGGTTGTCGCCATCGCTGAGGCCAGCACCCCGTTGAGGATGCTCTGGGCGCTCTCAGGACCACCTCCGGCCAGGAGGTGCTTGCCGAAGGCCACGCCGAAGGGCTCGGCCACCTCGTAGCACCAGACACCGGGGAACACCTCACTACATGCGCGCCAGGCCCGAGTCAGAAGCTCAGCCTGATCGATGCATGCTTGGACGTAGCCCAACTCCCCTTGGAACGGGACCTTCGCGTACGGAGCCCCACTCTTGTCCAGTGCTTGCTTGGCCCCTATGGCGATGTACGCAACGTCGAGCTGATCGACGTCCATCGCTCAGGCCACCAGCTTTATGGCTTCGTCCCAGGCCCGTTGCTTGATCTGGGCGCCCGCCCCGAACCATGCCGCATCCCTGCGGTGGTCGTCGCTCCTGGCACGCCGGTGGTGGTCAACGAACTCCGTCACGCTGCTCAGGACGCCCCAGGCTGTCCCCTTGGCCGTTGACAGCTCCGACCCCCTGCCCGCGCCGTCGTACAGCGCACGGGCGACCGTGAAGGCCTGCTCGTTGACCGCGACTCCCTGCCCGTCCGGGTTGGGGTATGTCAACACCCGGCGCAGGAGTCCGTCCACCGAGTCCGGGTCTACCGGGGTCTCAACCAGCGCCCTCATCTGGGCCACAAACGAATCCCAGGTCGATACGGTGATGCCCAGCTGACGCTTCACCACGTCGGGGTCGAACTGACTGCGGTGCGGCACCTTCACGACGCCCGCATTGCTGCCCAGTGCGATGGCCAAGGTGTTGTTGCACACGACCCGAACCGAGGTGAACTGGGCTGTGGTGGCCAGCGTCCCATCACAGGCCGTGGCCAGCAGCAGGTAGCCTTCGACGCGGTCCTTCCGCTTGAGCACCGTGCTCTGCCCAGTCCTGGCCAAGGCCCAGAACTTACGGCCTTCGCGCAGTACGCCGGCCGTTTCCAGCTCAAAGCCGCCGACCTCGGTCAGGTCGCGATAGAACTCCAGGATCTCCCCCGGCTGGACGACCTTGTAGCGCTTGGAGACGACGGACAGCGGGGCTTGCGTGTCTGACCGGTACAGGACCTTCTGTTCCGGGAAAGCGTTGATGGCCCCGATCCCGTTCTTCCCGACCACGTAGCGGACTTCGGACTCTTCGATCGACCAGTCCATCCCGGCCTCGCGCTTCCAGACCTCGATGGGCTGCTGCGGCGCAAGCTTGTTGCCGAGCCCGTGCCACGGTCGTTCGCCGGCATAGGCCATTGTTTCAACCAGGTGCATCTTTCTTCTCCTAACTCTTGGGCATAAACGCACAAGGCCCGGCGAATGCCGGGCCTTGTGGTCTGTCGCGGGTTGGATTACGGAAATCTTGGGCGTTTGCAGCTGACGCATCTGGCGACGCTCACCAGAGCCGCCGCGACTACTACAAGAACGCAGTAGACCGCCTCGGACCTGTCACTCATAAGGAATCCATCTTCAAGGTGCACAAGGAGCGCTGTGCCCTTGCGCAAAGCCAGACCCTACTGGCTTCAACGAGGTGATATGTGGCTGAGATTTTCTTAGATCGACTCTTTGCGCATTATCCACTCACGCTCGGACGAAATCGCCAGTGAGTCAGTCCCCATGAGCCAGAAAAGGCCCAAAAGCCTGGAAGTATGAGGTGGTGCGTCCGCTCT
>NZ_BAZI01000458.1 GCF_001310775.1 Stenotrophomonas pictorum JCM 9942 | reverse complement strand
CCCACGCCGCGACCACCGCCGCGCACACGCTGCGCGGTGGCGACGGTGGCGGCTCGGGGCAAGGCCCGAGCCTGCGCGGCTCCGACGACTAATGCGATTCACAAGGAGAACTGACCATGCGATTCAGAAAACCGCAGGTGCGCTATGCCGACACGCCGCAGCCTGCCACGCCGTACCAAGCTGCCGGCCAGGTGTGGGACGACCGTATCGGCTCGCCGCGCGTGCAGGCGAAGAACTGGCGCCTGATGGCCTTCGGCTGCCTCACGCTCGCGCTGTTGATGTCCGGCGGCCTAGTGTGGCGCTCGGCGCAGTCATTCGTGACGCCCTACGTCGTGGAAGTGGACAACGCGGGCCAGGTGCGCGCCGTGGGCGAAGCCGCCACGCCCTACCGGCCCAACGATGCACAGACGGCGCACCACATCGCGCGCTTCGTGACGCTGGTGCGCTCGCTGTCCATCGACCCCATCGTCGTCCGCCAGAACTGGCTGGACGCCTACGACTACACGACCGACAAGGGCGCGGCCGTGCTCAACGACTACGCGCGGGTCAACGACCCGTTCGCACGCATCGGTAAAGAGTCGGTGACTGTGCAGATCACCAGCGTCGTGCGCGCCAGCGACACGTCTTTCAACGTGCGCTGGACGGAACGCCGCTACGTCAACGGCGCCGCGGCGGGCTTGGAGCGGTGGACGGCCGTGGTGTCCATCGTGCTCCAGCCGCCGCGCACCGAAGAACGCCTGCGCCAGAACCCCCTGGGCATCTACGTCAACGGCCTGTCATGGAGCCGCGAACTGGATTCTTCCGAAGGAGCCAAGCCATGAATGATCTTTTCCGTAAATCCGCCTTGCCGGTGATCTTGCTTGCCCTGGCGGGCTGCGCCACGCAGGGCAAGCCACCGCCGACCATCTCGCTCGATGAGCCGGTACAGGCCCAGCCGCTACCCGAGCCACCCGCGCCGGTGGAGGTGGTGGCGGTGCCCGAGGTACTGCCGATGCCGGCGCAGTTGAAGCCATTGCCCGAAGCCGAGGACGCCAAGCCCACGCCGGAGCCAGCCGACGAGAAGGTGCGCGTCTCACGGGCCAATGCCGAGGCGCGCGTCGCACCCACGCGCGAGGGATACGTCAACGCGATTCAGGTGTGGCCGTTCACCGATGGCGCGCTCTACCAAGTCTATGCAGCCGTGGGCCGCGTGACTGTGATTTCGCTCCAGCCGGGCGAGGAGCTGGTGACGGTGGCCGCTGGTGATACCGTGCGCTGGATCGTTGGCGATACGTCGAGCGGCAGCGGTGCTGACCTGCGCGTCAATGTGCTGGTCAAGCCGATCCGCTCGGGCCTCAAGACCAATCTCGTCATCACCACCAACCGCAGGACGTACCTGCTGGAGTTGGCTTCGACGGAAAAGACGTGGATGGCGTCGGCTTCTTGGGAGTATCCGCGTGACCGGATGCTGGCCTTGCAGCGCCAGGCGCAGGCGGCCAGCGCCGCCGCGCCGGTGGACTCCGGCTTGTCGCTGGAAAACCTGCGCTTCCGCTACGCGGTCAGCGGTAGCAACCCGCCGTGGAAGCCGCTGCGCGCCTTCGACGACGGGCAGAAGGTCTATATCCAGTTCCCCGCCGGCATCGCGCAAGGCGAGCTGCCGCCGCTGTTCGTAATCGGGCCGGAAGGCGACGGGCAACTGGTCAACTACCGCTTCCGCTCGCCGTACTACATCGTGGATCGCTGTTCGGTGCCGCCGAACTGCGCCTGGGCGGCGACAAGGGCGACGTGGTGCGAATTGAGCGCACGGACGGCGTTGCGCGGAGGAACTGACCATGAGCCAGGACGACACCCCCGACCTCGCCACGCCGCAG
>NZ_BAZI01000457.1 GCF_001310775.1 Stenotrophomonas pictorum JCM 9942 | reverse complement strand
GAACCTTTTTTCTATTCCGGATAGCTTCTCAGCTACTCCACCGAGTCCTCGGACTGCTTCCGGCGCCCCCGGCCTGGCGCCCCAAACACGAACGGCTTTGGCCTTGCACCGAGCATCGAACGCCCCCACAACGAAACAGGCCGCCCTAGGGCGGCCTGTGAGAACGCATGCGCAATAACTACCGCTTACGCCGACTCGGGCTCCGGCTCGGAACGGCGGCGGCTTTTCTTCCAGCGAAAGCCCAACTCGTTGCGCAAGGCGTCCAAGCCCTTGTCCCGACCCGAGACCTTGAGCTGGTTGTAGCCCTCCAAGGCCACGGTCATCACGTCGCTGCCCAATGTCATTTCGGTATCCGATGCACGACCGCCGAGCCGATTGAGGCGATCCATGATCGGCCGCAACTGATCGACCGCCACCAAATCGGCTTTGGCACCGGGCAGCGCTGCCGACAGGCTGGGCGGAATGATGTCCGGGTTCTGCTCCAACGCCTCCAATGCCCGGCGAGCGAACACTTCTGAGCCCGGCCCCATCTTCAACATCCGCCGGCGCTGAAACGGCTGCATGGCCGTCAACTGGCTCAGCTCCGTTTCCAAGCTGAGCAACGCTGCGTTGATCCGGTCTACCTGTTCTTGCGACAACACCAAAGAAGCCTTGCTCTGTGCCATTTCGAACTTCCCTTTCATAGAAAGCCACCTTCTTGGCGGCAGGCCTATTGCGGGCAATGGCGCATCAGATGACTATCAGGCCTTGTCTTTCTGTGCTGTCACAGATTGCCGATGAAACTGTCAGAAAACTCTGACAGCGCCCGGTTTTCCACGCACTCAAGCGTGCCTGCATCAGGGTACATGCGCAAAAAAAAGTAATGCAGGCTTGGCCGCGATCTCCCTATTTGATCTCGGGAATGAAACCCGCAGTGTCTGCCAACGACAGCTCCCGAAGCTCTTTCCAGCAGTCCTCCTTCTTTGCCCACTCGCTGACCATCCTGCCGTTTGCCGTCGAGTGCAAGGCGGCATTTACCTCCCTTGCCCACACCCGAATCTGATCCTTGAACGCGCCAGAAATACCCTGCTGCTCCCATATACGAACAAGATCAACCCTGCCCCCATGGGCCTTGGCAATCAGCGACACAAGATAGATGGCCACATTTCCTTGAAATGCCGGGAACATTGGCCTGACAAGCGAGTGGACCTGCTTGAAAAGAATCACCTTGCCGATCATGCGTTTGAATGCATGAGCATCTGGAATGATCGACTCACCACGCTCTTCCCGCTCACGCACATCATCCATGAACCGGGCAAAATTTTTCTGCCCACCAAGGCTTGCCAGATCCGGCCTGCCATCCCACGAATTGAGGAACTTTGCGAGATCCGTCTTGGTCAGCCGACGTGCAGGCGGAACAACGTTCGTCTTAAGGTTCCTGTACCTCGCTGGTGTACTTCCTTCGCGGGCCAACATGGTTGTATAGCTGCCGGCCGCGCGCTCATAGAACCAGCGCCCAACGCCATCGGGCAGATACACTGAATTCGAGAGTTTTTCCAGTTCAACATGGAAAGGAGAGTTCGCGGAGAGATCGGATTGTTTGACAGTATTCTGGCTATTGGCAAACCGGGAGATGTCGCTGATCAACGCCTCCTCCGCAGCTGGATTATCGGCTTTGAGGACAACGACCTTTGCGGGAACGCCAACTCTTCCAAGATCGGTGTCAGCATATTTCTTCTTGGTGAAATAAATCGAGGCCGTTGTCTGCCCACCGTTTACGATCTGCATGCCTTTCAACCAAGCAATCCCAGGACCGCCCTGAGTGGTCCTCCCCAAGCTTGCCTCGTCGGCAACAACCACAATTCCATTGTTATAGGCGACAAATTTTTCCGGCTCTGACCGCA
>NZ_BAZI01000456.1 GCF_001310775.1 Stenotrophomonas pictorum JCM 9942 | reverse complement strand
CGACTACGCGCTGGAACTGGTGCACGTGCTGGCCCCGCAGATCGACAAGCGCGATCTGCGCCGCGTGCTCGACGGCAACCAGGCGGCCGACTGGCCGCGGCCGCCGAGCTGGGAAGAACTGACCCAGACCATCACCAGCTGAGGCGGTGCGGGCAACCGACCGCGCTGGCGTCGCCGTCTGGCCGGTGGTGTGTTCGAGCTGGCGCATCTGCCCACGGTGAGGCTTTGCTACGCTGCAGGCCGTTTCTACGAGCTCGGGGATGTGCATGGAATTTGCCGCGGTGGCCTATCGCAGTACCGCCGTGTCCGGGCTCGGCAGCGACGAGCTGGATCATCTGCTGGTGGGCGCGCGTGCGCACAACCGGATGGAGGGCGTCACCGGCGTGCTGCTGTATGACGGGCGCCATTTCTTCCAGTATTTCGAGGGGGAGGCAGCGGGGGTGGCGCGGATCTACGGGCGTATCCGCGCCTCGCGGCTGCATGTGGACCTGCAGGAGCTGCAGCACGGCCCGGTGTCGCAGCTGTATTTCCGGCACTGGTACATGGGCTGCCGCCAGACCGGCAACAGCGTACTGCAGCAGCTCAGCAGCCAGCAGTGGCGCCGCGAAGCGACCGCGTTGGACGGCGGCGGCGCGGATGACCCGCCGGGACTTCAGCAGCTGCGCGATTTCTGGGCACGCCAGGAGGGCGTGGCGCGCTGAGCCGGTTCAGATCTCCTCGTGCAGCCCGCATTCGCGCTTGAGGCCGAAGAAGCGGGTGTCCTCCTCGCGCATGCCGGGCTCCCATCGCCGGGTGGTGTGGAAATCGCCGATGGAGACATAGCCCTGTTCCCACAGCGGGTGGTAGGGCAGCTGGTGTTCCTGCAGGTACTGCCACACGTCGCGGTCGTTCCAGTCGGCGATCGGATTGATCTTGTAGCGCTCGCCGCGCCGCTGCAGCACCGGCGTGGTGGCGCGGCTGGCCGACTGCCCACGGCGCAGGCCGGTGAACCAGGTGCCGGCCTGCAACTCGTCCAGCGCGCGCTTCATCGGCTCGACCTTGCGCAGGTTGTTGTAATGCTCGATACCGACCACGCCCTGTTCCCACAGCCGGCCGTGACGGGCCTCCATCCAGGCGCGGCTGACCAGCGGCCGGTAGACCTTGAGGTTGAGCTTCAGGCGCTCGGTCAGTGCGTCGGCGAAGCGGTAGGTTTCCGGGAACAGATAGCCGGTATCGACCAGGATCACCGGGATGTCCGGTTGCTGGCTGCTGAGCAGGTGCAAGGTCACCGCCGACTGCGCGCCGAAGCTGGAGGACAGCACGTGCGTCCCCGGGGCATGTCGCAGGGCCCAGCGCACGCGATCGGCTGCGCCCATCGCTTCGAGCTGCGCATTCAACGGACCCAGGTCGTCCGGCAGGCCGGCAGCGAACGAAGGGGAGGGGGCGGCGGACAGGGCACTCATGCGTGCAGTTCCACGGGAATCTGGCGGTGGGTGGGGTAGGTGGGCAGTTCGACGATGCCGGCGCGGTGCAGGAAGTCGCCGAAGCCTTCACCGCCGGTGCGCTCGCCGGCATAGCGGGCCAGCAGCGGTTCCAGCGCGGCGAGGATCTCCGGCTCGGTGATGTTTTCGCGGTACAGCGTGTTCACGCGCTGGCCACGGTGATCGGCGCCGAGCATCAGGTTGTAGCGGCCCGGGGCCTTGCCGACCAGCGCGATCTCGCCCAGATAGGGGCGCGAGCAGCCGTTCGGGCAGCCTGAAATGCGCAGAAGGATCGGCGCATCGACCAGCCCGTGCCGCTCCAGCAGCGGCTGCAGCCTGGCGCTGAAGTCGGGCAGGTAGCGTTCGGCTTCTGCCATCGCCAGGCCGCAGGTTGGCAGTGCGACGCAGGCCATGGCCGCGCGCGCCAG
>NZ_BAZI01000455.1 GCF_001310775.1 Stenotrophomonas pictorum JCM 9942 | reverse complement strand
GATGCCACTGGCGGCCACCGGCCGGGGCCACCGTGGGCTGGCTGTGGTGGGCGCAGCTGGTGGTGGTGATCGCGGCCGAATCGGTGGGCGCGGCCGGCCTGCTGGCCACGGTCTGGCCACAGCTGTCGGTGCCACTGACCTCGCTGGCGTTCATGCTGGTGTTCACCGCGATCAACCTGCTGGGAGTGCGGAACTACGGCGAGTTCGAGTTCTGGTTCGCGATCCTCAAGGTCGGCGCGATCATCGCCTTCATCCTGGTCGGCATCGCGCTGCTGCTGGGTCTGCTGCCGGGCGTGACCTCGCCGGGGCTGGCCAACTTCACCGCCCATGAGGGGTTCATGCCCAAGGGCCTGGCCGGTATCGGTGCGGCGCTGCTGGTGGTGATCTTCGCCTTCGGCGGCACCGAGATCGTGGCCGTGGCCGCGGCCGAAACCCAGGACCCCGAGCGCAGCCTGGCGCGCGCCATCCGCACCGTGGCCTGGCGCATCCTGGTGTTCTACATCGGTTCGATCGGCGTGATCATCGCCGTGGTCCCGTGGAACAGCGCCTCGCTGAAGTCACCGTTCGCCGCCGTGCTGCAGGTGGCCAATATTCCCGGCGCCGCTACCGCCATCACCCTGATCGCGGTGATCGCCCTGCTGTCGGCACTCAACGCCAACCTCTACGGCGCTTCGCGGATGATCTACTCGCTGGCCGAGCGCGGCGAAGCCCCGCGCTGGCTGGCGCGCACCAACGCCCGCCAGGTGCCGGTGATCGCGGTGCTGGCCAGTGTGCTGTTCGGCTTCGCCGCCACCGTGCTGGAACTGCTGTTCCCCGACCAGGTGCTGCCGGTGCTGCTCAACGTGGTCGGTTCCACCTGCCTGCTGGTATGGACCATCACCCTGGTCTCGCAGCTGATCCTGCGCCGCCGCGCCGAGCGGCGGGGCACGCCGCTGCCGTTCCGGATGGCCGGTTTCCCGTATCTGACGGTGCTGGCGCTGGCGATCCTGACGCTGATCTTCGCCCTGCTGATGGTCTCGCCGCAGACCCGCATGCAGTTCCTGTCGATGGCCGCGCTGACCGCCTTCATCGCCCTGTGCAGCGCGCTGGCGCGGCGCGCCCGCGGCGGCTGAACATGCCGGATCGGGCTGTTCACCGGCCCGCCGCGAGAGCGGGCTTGTTTTAACGCGAAACTAACGGCAGGCTGCGCCCATCCGAGGCCAGCCATGCCGATTGAAGACCCAAGCGTCGACCCCCACATCGCCCCCAACGCCACCTTCGCGCAGCCGTTGTGCGGGAAGTCGGCCGGCGGCTGGCTGGCGTCCGGGCGCGGCAAAAATCACCTCCGATGCACCCGATCCGGGCTATCAACGCGGGTATCGCAATGCACAGGTTGGGCCCGACGTGACCGCACCGGCCCGCAACGCATCGCCCTGGCCTTCGCCGGGCGGGCCGCATTGACCTGACTTCCCCGCTCCGCACCGTCCCTTTACCCCTCCCCTGCAGCCTTATCGCAACGCCATGATCGACCTAGACGACCTTATCGAGCGCGCCATCGACCCTTCCGCCGTGAAGCTGGAAGGCACCCTGACCAATCCGCCCTCCTTCGGCGTGTATGCCATCACGAACGACGAGGACGGCAGCACCCATTACCGCTTCGGCAACCACCCGGTGCGTCTGCACGAGCTGGAAGACAAGTTCGGCGCGGCCGAGCTGGAATACCTGTTCCTCAACCGCGAGGACGCTGCGGCGATGACCGCCGCGCTCAACCGTCCGGAGCAGTAAGCCGCGCCTCGCGGCTCACTTCAGCCCCAGCCGTTTGGCCAGCCGGTTGAGGTTGGCGCGGTCCAGCCCCAGCGCGCGGGCGGCCTCGTCCAGCTGCCGGCGTGCCGCTCCAGACTGGCGGC
>NZ_BAZI01000454.1 GCF_001310775.1 Stenotrophomonas pictorum JCM 9942 | reverse complement strand
CAGGGGCTGCAGCTGGGGCCGCGCATTCTGCGCACCGAAACCGCCGGTCTGGCGGCCATTGCCGCGCTGCAGGCGCGGCTGGGTGATCTCTGAGCGAAGAGGACTCAGGCCGCAGCGGACAGGGCGGCGATCACCGCCGCCTCGATCGCATCCAGATCGGGCAGCAGCGCGCTCTGCTCGCCCAGCAACACACGCATATGCACGCCCTGCGGCAGGCTCTCCTCGGAGGCGTCGGCCAACAGGCCATCACGCGGCACCGCGATCAGCTGCGGGAACGACTGGGTCAGCAGCGCGAAATAGGGCATGTCCGCATTGCCGCCAAGCGCCTTGAGCACCACCACCTTGTTGTTGCCGGAGACCTGCTCTTGGCCATGTCCGCTGAAGCGGGCGTAGGACAGCAGCGGCACGTTCCAGCCATGCCAGGCAATCTGGCCGACCAGCCACTCCGGGACATCGGGAATCGGCTCGACCGAGACGCGCGACATCATCTCCGCGACCGTGGCATTGGGCAACAGCACGCGCTCGGCACCGGCCTGGATCAGGACGCCGCGTACTTCATCGTTGCTTGCATAACTCATCGTCTGTTCCTTGATCGAAGCGGTGCGGACTATTGCGCGCAACGCGTGGCAAGTTCGCCTGCCAGATATTCCGGATCACCGCCGGGCATGCCCGCCACCACCAGCTGGCTGGCGGCTTCCGGGTCATAGCAACCGTCACCGGTCTGGCCTGCGGCCCAACCGCCCTGCGCGGCGAATGCCAGCACCTCGGCACCAGCGCCGGATCGGCACCACTGAGCATCACCACCGCGCTGTCTGCCACCGGCAGGGCCGTGATCAACTGCGCGGACGCCTCCACAAAACGCAGACCGGCGCCGTCCGGCTCCAGTCCGACAGCATCGGCCAGCACGTACACATTTCCCGCTTCAGCCGGCTGTCCAGGGACTGCAAGCAACACCGGCAGCGCCGTGACCCGCGCCATCTGCTTGACCAGATTCGCGTAACGTCCCCCATCCAGACGCATCTGCACCAGCACCGGGCGGGCGAAGTCTTCCGGCAACCCGCTCAACAGGCGCCGTACCGCATCGGGACCACCAATACCTGCCAGCACCAGCACCGGGCCACCAGCGGACTCGCCCGACTCGGGTTCCAGCTCCACCAGCGACAACGAGCTCGACAGCAGGCTGGCAATGGAGGGGTTCTCGGCCGCAGCCGCTTCCACCGGCGCCGCCGGGGCGACATAGGCATCGTCCTCCAGCAACGACCAGCTGCTGTAGCTGCCTGCAGCAGCCGCGGTACCTGCGGGCACCTGCGTGTCCACCATTCCCTGTGGCGGATCCTCGAGCGGCGGCAACGGCGGGGGCAACGGTCCGGTTTCCTGGGCCGTGGCCGCTGGGGACTCCTCGGCCTGTGCCTTGGCCATCAACTCTTCAAAGCTCATGACCTCCGGCGGCTGACGTTCCTCTGCAGGGGCGAAATACAGGCCATCGGCAGGCACCGTGTCTGCCGCTTCGAACGCTTCGTCGAGATGGAACTGCAGCGGGGCATCGACGTGCAGTTCAGCCGGTCTCACCGGCATGCCGGGCTCCGGCTGCAAGGCGGCATCGTCTTCCGGGCCGGGCGGCAAGACGTTGCCGTGCCCCTGCAACTTGGCGGCAAGATGCCGGATCCAACGCTGCGATTCCCAGCCCTCGCGCCGGGCGATGATCTCAGCCTCTTCGAACATCAGCGTATAGCGCGGTGACTCCAGCACGGCATCCAGCCGTTCGAGCGCATCCTCGACCGCAGGCTCCAACGCCACCAGCACCACCTCGGTTGCCGAGGCATCCAGTGCCGCGGCATCCAGCGTGTTGGGATCATCCTCCAGCACCACCTGGCCGCCAGCGGCGGCCACCGCAT
>NZ_BAZI01000453.1 GCF_001310775.1 Stenotrophomonas pictorum JCM 9942 | reverse complement strand
ATCGGTCGCGGCGCTGGTGGCGACCTTGCTGGGCTATCTCAACTTCGCCATGTTCACCGCCCAGCAGATGGTATGGGGCACGGTCGTTGTGCTGGCGACCACCTTGCTGCTGCGCTTTGCCGATGATTTCGCGCTGTGGCTGCTGGCACCGGGCAGTGCCCTGGGACGCATGCTGCGTCTGTCCACCGGTCTGCCGCCCGGCCGCCTGGAGCAGGCCGGCGTGCTGCTGTCGGCGATCTTGCGGATTGCGTGGTGATGCTGGGTATCACCGCGTTCATCGCTCCGTTCGGCAATGTCAGCGCCCTGTATGGCTGGCTGGAGACGCTGGCCGGTGGAATCCGGATCGGCGACAACCTGCTGCGGCCGTCCTCGGTGCTGTGGGCGATCGGGGTGCTGGTGCTGGCGCTGGCGCTGATGCAGGTGGTGCAGCGCTGGCTGGTGGATACCTATCTGCCCAAGACCGAACTGGATCTTGGTGCGCGCAACTCGATCAGCACCGTCGCCCGCTATCTGGGCATCGTGCTGGCGGTACTGTGGTCGCTGGCGACGCTGGGTATCGGCTTCGAGAAGCTCGCGTTGCTGGCCAGCGCGCTGTCGGTGGGTATCGGTTTCGGTCTGCAGGCGATCACCCAGAACTTCGTGTCCGGGCTGATCCTGCTGGCCGAGCGGCCAGTGAAGATCGGCGACTGGGTGAAGATCGGCGACCAGGAGGGGGACATCCGTCGCATTTCGGTGCGTTCGACCGAGATCCAGGTGGGTGACCGCTCCACGCTGATCGTGCCCAACTCCGAATTGATCACCAAGACCATCCGCAACATGACCACGGCCAATGCACTGGGGCGGATCCAGATCCAGTTCTCGGTGCCGCTGGGCACCGATATGGGCCGGTTGCGCGCGCTGCTGCTGGGCATCTATGCGGCCAACGAGACCGTGCTGGAGCATCCGGAACCGTCGGTGTTCATCGATTCGATCAGCGGTGGCCAGGTGGCGATCAACAGCTTTGCCTACGTGCCCTCCTCGCGCAATGTCTACGGCACCCGCAGTGAGCTGCTGTTCGAGCTGTTGCAGCAAGCGGCGGCGCAGGGCATCGCGCTGGTCACCCCCACCGATATCCATCTGGTACGCGATCCGGCGGCACCGGCGCCGACCTGAGGCGACGCGGTGACCGCTGCAGATCAGGAACGGGGCCGCTGCGCCGGCGTACGCACCAGCGCGTAGTCGTCCACCGCCAGGGTTTCGGCATGGCTGAGCCAGGCGCGGATTTCCAGATCGTCGATGGCGTGATCCAGTCCCAGCGGCATGCGGATGCGCCCGTCGCTGTCGGCCTGCACCCATTGCTGGGCGACCACCACCTTGCGCTGCGATGACACCGCCTCGACCCAGAACGCGCGTTGCGGGCGCTGCGCGGCATAGATCTCCAGCACATACCGGCCCGGTCCGGTGCGCTGCGGCTGGCGGCTGATCATGCGTGACTGGCGCACGCTCGGGCGCGGGCCCTGGAACGGTTGCAGCGGGGCATCCACGGCGATGCCGCGGCGCAACTGGCCGTCGCGGTACAGGCGCATGCTTGGTCGCTGTCCACCAGCAGCGCGCACCAGTGGCCCTCGGCCGACCCGTCCTCGAACGCGGTGCAGCGGTCCACGTAGGCCAGCCGGTGCTCGGGATCGGCTTCGTCGAACTTGCGCGAGGTGTTCTCCAGATACACCGACTTCAACTCCCACTTGCGGTCGTACTCGAGCAGCACCGGTGGCTGCACGTTCTGCACGCCGACCTGCACGTGGTCGTCCTGCAGACGCAGCATGCGGTTCTGTTCACCCAGCCACAGCGAGCGGGCGAACGCGCGGTAGCGGGTGTAGCCGTCGCCATCGCCGTGCAAGGCCGCGACACTGGCGCTGG
>NZ_BAZI01000452.1 GCF_001310775.1 Stenotrophomonas pictorum JCM 9942 | reverse complement strand
GTTCGCCGGTCGGCATGTCGGTCGGGGCCGGCAGCTTTGGCCGGCACAGCGGCGGGGGCCTGAGCGTGGGTATTCCGACCGAGCAGAAACGCGCGGCCGGGGTGGCGATCTGGGTACCCCCGGGCGCCGGCAAGTAACGGCTGCGGCAGGACAGCGAAGGGCGCCATGCGGCGCCCTGCTTTTTTACCGCTTGCGCTGCGCCGGAATGAACACCTCGTTGACCGCCGCGGCCAGCTGGTCCGGCGGCAACAGGCCCTGGTCGAGCAGGAAATTGTTGAATGCCAGACGGTCGAACCTGTCGCCCAGGGCCAGCTCGGTCTGCATGCGCAGTTCCATGATCCGGGTGTAGCCATAGAAATAGCTGCAGGCCTGGCCCGGCGCACGCACGGTGTAGCGGTCCAGCTCCTGGGTGGCCATCGCCTCGGACAGCCCAACGCCTTCCACCAGCAGCTTGCGCGCCCGCTCGCGGTCGGTCTGGCCCAGATTGAGTGCGGGATCGAGCATCGCCCGGGCCGCACGCAGTAGGCGGAACTGCAACGCGATCATCTGCCTTCCAGCGGCTCGAACGGCACCATCTCCGCCTCGGCATACAGCGCCCAGCCCTCGACGTTGACCGAATTGAAGGCGAACATCGTGCGCGCCAGCGAGATACCGCGCTCGACCATGGCCGCGAACTGCAGGTCGTGGCCGGGGCGGCCTTCGTGCGCGCTCAGCGTCCATGCCGCCGCGCCAAAGTTGAAGTCATCGTACCGGGCCTTGTCCCCCGAGGCGGGGTTGCCCAGCGGCAGCACGAACGTGCCCTGCTGGCCGGTGTTGCCCACCAGCGGCGGCGGCAGGTAGTGCGGGGCCGGCGAGGCGGCGCTTTCGGCGGCGCTGCCCAGCCGCATCTGCAATGGCCGCTGCGGCACCTCGACAATGCCCTGCGCGCGGATGACCGGATCGATCGCATCGATCACGCCGCGGTAGTGCGACTCGAGCTGGTCGTTGCCGATGGTGTCCTGCTTCAGCGCGCGGATCGCCGCCACGTAGTCGGTGTTGTCGGCAAGCTTCAAACCCTTGGCCTGCACCACCAGCGGTGCCAGCTGGCGCATCATCGCGCGGGTTTCCATGTACTCGAGCTGGGCACGCTGCATCAGCAGCGCCGGGGCGATATCCACCCCCACCCGCTTGAGCTGGAACGCGTACAGCTCGGCCGGCAGACGGGTATCGGTGCGGGCCCGGGGCAGCACGTCCTGCTGCGTCCAGGCGATGTAGTCCTTCATCTGCGTGGCCAGCTCGGCCAGCGCGGCATCGGCGCCGTCGATCTGGTACTTGGCGAACAGCTGGCCGATGCCGGCGATGTAGGTGTCGACATTGGCCAGCGCCTGCTCGACTTCGATCCGGGTCGGCTGCAGCAGATTGGGCGTGCCGCTCTTTTCGGCGTAGCGCTGGCGCGCCAGGGTGGCCAGCGGCTGCGTGCCCGGGGTCCTGCCGAGGTAGGCGTTGAGCCGGTCCAGTGCCTTGGCCCGGCGCGCTTCGGGCACCTGGTCGGAGAGCAGGTTGTTGAGGCCGCCGAACACGGTCTGCGGCACATCCACCCACGGCATCAGATGCTGCTCGTCGAGCGCGCTGCCTTCGATGTTGCGTCCGGCCGCGTCGATCATGATCTGCAGGTCCTGGCGCAGATTGGGATCGCGCTCGACCTGCAGCTTCTCGCGCAGCTGGTCGCGCGCCTGGTTCATGGCGGCGCGGTAGCGCGCGGCGTTGTCCGGCCCCAGATCGACCACCTTGTCGTCATAACCGGGCACGCCGAAGAAGCTGGTCATCTCCGGCTGGAACGGCGCCTGCGCGGCAAGCAGGATCTGCGCCAGCTCGTTGCTGCGCGCAACCCAGGCCGGGGCGGCGGGCGTGGTCGTGGTCGTTACGGG
>NZ_BAZI01000451.1 GCF_001310775.1 Stenotrophomonas pictorum JCM 9942 | reverse complement strand
CCCAAAGCAGGGCAGGGCAAGCCCGGCCAGGGCCGGCCGCAGGGCGCGCGCAAGCCGCGCTCGCAGGAAGACATCGATCTGGCCAAGGCCTACGCCATCCGTGCCCAGCGCGAGAAGGACGAGCGCATCGAGCCGAGCGCCGGAAGCAGGAAGAAGCCCGCCTGCGCCGCGAAGCCCGCGCCAGGCTCGACGAGCTGATCAAGGACAAGGGACTGAACGATCCTGAGGCCGATATCGCCCGGCACTTCGAGTACGGCGGCAAGATCAAGCGCATCTATGTCAATGCCGACCAGCTCAAGGCGCTCAATGCCGGCGAGCTGGGGGTGTTGCAGCAGAACGGTCGCTACCTGCTGGTCACCGCGGCGGTCCTGGCCGAGGCCGAGCAGGTGTTCGCGCCCTCGGTGGCGCTGAAGATCGACCCGAACGCGCCGGCCGAAGCCGATCCGTATGCCGATCCGATGTACCAGGTGCCGGACGACCTGGTCTGGTAAAGCGGTTCCGGCCGCCTCGGTGTGACAGAAAAGACAGGCCGCTGGCCTGTCTTTTTCCATGTGCGGCGTCGGCTACGGTTTGGGGCGCGGCTCGCCTCGAGGCTGACGATCCGCACCGGCAACAGGCGCAGTGGCCCTGCAAGCGACTCGCCTCCGCGGCGGACGGCGCTTCCTGCGTGGGGAATGGCTGCCTGCACAGGTATCTGCTAGCCCGCGGCCCGCCGGGCCTGTCGGGAGGGCGGCAGCCAGTACAGCGCGATCAGCGCGCCGGCCAGGGCGAAGCCGCCACCGACGAGGAAGGCGACCTTGCCATCGCCGAAGCGCCACAGCTGGCCGGCGATCAGCGCGCCCAGCACGCCGCCCAGTCCCGAGGAGAAGCCGTAGAACAGGCCCTGGCCGTGGCCGTTGAGCTGGCCGGGGAAGTAGCGCGCCAGCAGTTGCATGGCCGAGGCAAAGAACGCGGCAAAGCCCAGGCAATGGGTGGCCTGGGCGACGAGCATCACCGGGATGTTCTCCGGCCACAGCGCGGTGGCCCACCAGCGCAGGGCGGCGCTGGCCATGGAAATGATCAGCAGCCAGCTGGCGTCCCAGCGGCGGAAGAAGCGCGAGATCAGGAAGAACACAGCCACCTCGAACACCACGCCTACCGTCCACATCAGCCCCAGCAACGAGGTGCTGTAGCCGTGCTGGTCCATGTAGAGCGAGAAGAACGTGTAGTAGGGGCCGAACGAGAGCTGTTCGAGGAACGCGGCGACGAAGAACGCCAGTACCGGCTTCTGCCGGACGATGGCCCAGAAACCGCCCTCGGTGTGGGTGCCGCCGGGGATGTCGCGGGCGTAGCGGTTGAGGAAGGCCGAGCCGATCATCAGCGCGAACAGCGGCAGCATCAGCCACGGCAGCTTGCCGGCGCCATGGTGTTCGATCAGCCAGCCGAAGCTGGTGACCACGGCGATGAAGCCGAACGAGCCCCACACGCGGATCAGGCCGTAGCGGTGGCTGTCACTGCCCAGATGGGTGATGGTGATCGATTCGAACTGCGGCATCACCGCGTTGTAGAAGAAGCAGAACGCGATCATCACCGCGTACATCGACCACTGCGGCGCGGGAAACAGGAAGGCGGCGAAGCTGAGCAGGGTCAGCACGCAGCCGATCCGCAGCCAGCGGATCGGCCGTGGCGAGGCCGCCGCCAGCGAGGTCCAAGTGCTGGGCGCGACCACCCGGGTGGCATACCACAGGCTCATCATCACGCTGATGGCGGTGACACTCATCCCGCGCGACTGCAGGTACAGGCTCCAGTACGGGGTGAACGCGCCGAGGGCGGCGTAATAGAAGAAATAGAAGCTCGACAGCCGTGCGGTGGGCACGGATGGGCGTGGCAGGGAAGCGGCGGTCATCACAAGGCGCCAGCGGCGCGGG
>NZ_BAZI01000450.1 GCF_001310775.1 Stenotrophomonas pictorum JCM 9942 | reverse complement strand
CCGGGCGAACCGCTCCGGATGGCGCGGCGCCCACAAGAGCAGCGCCTGCGGATGCCGTGCCAGCAGACGCGTGTGGATGTCGACCACCGCCTGCTCTTCCCCTTCATGGGTGCTGGCGGCGATCCACACCGGTCGATCTGCCGGTACATGGCGGCCGAACGCCGCCCGCACCGCCGACGGATCCGGCGGATGGATATCGAATTTCAGGTTGCCCAGCGCGCGCACCTGCTGCGGCATTGCCCCCAGCGCGATGAAACGCCCGGCATCGTCCTGCGATTGTGCCGCCACGCAGGTCACCGTGCGCAATGCACGCCCCACCAGCGGCCGCAGCAGGCGATAGCCCTTCAGCGAGCGCGCCGACAGGCGCGCGTTGAGGATGTACACGGGAATGCCGCGATCACGGCAGCCGAACAGCAGATTCGGCCACAGCTCGGTTTCCAGGATCAGCGCCAGACTCGGCCGGAAGTGCTCGAGAAAACGCCCGACACTGCCCGGCACGTCATACGGCAGATAGACGTGATCCACCGCATCGCCCCACAGCGCACGCACCCGCTGCGAACCGGTCGGGGTGATCGTGGTGATGATCCAGCGGATATCCGGACGTTGCTGCCGCAGCGCGTTGACCAGCGGCGCGGCGGCGTTCACCTCACCCACGGACACCGCATGCAGCCACACCCGCGGCTCGCTGCCACTTTCCGGATACGAGGCATAGCGCTCGTCCCAACGCTTGAAGTATTCGCGCACCCGGAACCCGCGCCACACCAGGTGGTACACCGTGATCGGCAACAACAGATACAACACGGCCGAATACAGACCGCGCAGCAATATTTCAACGGGATCCTTGCGCATGCGGGAAGGATACGGGAGCGGCCGCTGCAACGCATGGCAAAACCGGTTGGGTCATGCATCACTTAGAATCCTCCCATGTCCGATTCTCCCACCACCGCCACCCGCCCTTCGCTGGGCGATCCCCGGCATTGGCCGACCTTCGCCTGGCTGGGTATCGCCGCGCTGGCCGCGCGCCTGCCATGGACGCTGCAACGCGCACTGGGTCGAGGCATCGGCTGGCTGGCCCTGCACCTGGCCCGCAGCCGCCGCCGCGCGGCGGAAGTGAACCTTCAACTGTGCTTTCCCGAACAGGACCAGGCGTGGCGCCAGCGCCTGCTGCGCGACAGCTTCGATGCGCTGGGCGTGGGGGTTTTCGAGTTCGCCCGGGCCTGGTGGGGCAGCATCGAGGTCATCCGCCCGAAGGTGGAAATGGAAGGCCTGGAACATCTGCGCGCCCTGCAGGCCCAAGGCCGCGGCGTGCTGCTGGTGTCCGGGCACTTCATGACCTTGGAAATGTGCGGCCGGCTGCTGTGTGATCACGTGCCGCTGGCCGGCATGTACCGCAGGTACCGCAACCCGGTGATGGAGTGGGCGGTCAAAAGCGGGCGGCTGAAGTACGCCTGCGCGATGTTCGCCAACGAAGACATCCGCCCCACCGTGCGCCATCTGAAGAAGGGCGGAGTTCTCTGGTACGCGCCCGACCAGGACATGCGCGGCAAGGATTCGGTGTTCGTGCCGTTCTTCGGCATGCCTGCCTCCACCATCACCGCGACCCACCAGTTCGCGCGCATGACCGGCTGCGCGGTGGTGCCGTTCTTCCATCGCCGCGTCGGTGGCCGCTATGTGCTGAAGATCGCGCCTCCGTTGCCAGATTTCCCCACCGACGATCCGGTCGCCGACACCGCGCGGGTAAATGCCGCGATCGAGCAGATGGTGCGCGAGGCACCGGACCAGTACCTGTGGATCCACCGCCGCTTCAAGCGCCAGCCCGAAGGCCGCAGCCACTTCTACGACTGACACCCGCACCGCGGGCGTCACCACTCAGCGCGCGCCGCCCGGCTCTTCGGCCAGCAGCGCGCCGGCGTACAGGGCCGCCAG
>NZ_BAZI01000449.1 GCF_001310775.1 Stenotrophomonas pictorum JCM 9942 | reverse complement strand
GCAGGCGCTCGAGCTGATGGCGCAGATCATTGGCGTCGGCGAAGCGGGCCATGCGCTCGCTGCGTGCGGCCAGCTCGCCCACGGTCTGGGGGCCGCGCAGCAGCAACAGCCCCAGCAGCGCGACCTGCTGCCGCGGCAGGTCCAGTTTGGTCCCCAGCAGGTGCTCATAGCGCTCGGCACGCGAGGAGAAGTGCTGGCGCGCCAGCCCCATACCCTCCAGCTGGCGCAGCGCGTGCTGCACGTTGCCGGCGGCAAGGTTCATCACCGGCTCGCGCGCGGTCTTCTGGTTGGCCGCGACCTGCGCGGCGTTGACCGTCAGCGGGTAGGTATCCGGCGTGGTGGCCTCTTTTTCGATCAGGCAGCCCAGTACGCGGGCCTGGGCGGCATCGAGTACGGGCAGGTCGGCGGGCTGCTTGGCGTCGGTCATCATCGGTGGTCCGGTCACACGGGGGCGCAAGGATAGCCGAGCCGCCGGCCCGGGCAAGGCGGGGAGCCGGTAAACTGCGCGGGTTTTCGAACAGTCCGGTAGTCCCATGTCCCGTATCCCCGCCTTCACCCTGCTGGCCGGCGCCATGCTGTCGCTGGCCGCCTGCACCACCGCCGACCGTCTGCACCGCGAGCCGGCGCCGGTTGCCATGGCCGCCCACGGCGCCCACGACAACCTCAACGCGGTGCTGTGGGTGCAGCGCTCGCAGGAATACCGCGCCAGTGCGTTGCAGACCTGGAAATCGGCCGGTGAGCACCTGGACCGCGCCCTGGCCGATCCGGACTGGACCGCACTGTTGCCGGACGAGGGTGGCAACCACCAGTCGGCCACGCTCAAGCCGGCGGTGGTGGTGGATGTGGACGAGACCGTGCTGGACAACTCGCCCTACCAGGCCCGCCTGGTGCGCGACGGCACCAGCTACAACGACGCCACCTGGGCGGCCTGGGTGGACGAGCAGCAGGCGCAGGCGGTACCGGGCGCGGTGGCCTTCGCCCAGCTGGCCGCGGCCAAGGGCGTGACCATGATCTACATCAGCAACCGCACCGCGGCGATGAAGGACGCCACCGTGGCCAACCTGCGCAAGGTCGGCTTCCCGGTGGCCGATGACAGCGTCTATCTGGGCCTGGGCACGCCGGTGCCGGGCTGCACCGAGGTCGGCAGCGAGAAGGGCTGCCGCCGCCAGCTGGCCGCACGGCAGTACCGCGTGCTGATGCAGGTCGGTGACCAGTTCACCGATTTCCTGCAGATCGAGGACAACACCCTGGCCAACCGCGATGCGCTGCTGGACAAGCACCAGGACTGGATCGGCTCGCGCTGGTGGATCCTGCCCAACCCCACCTACGGTGGCTGGGAGGGCGCCTCGTTCAACAATGCCTGGTCGCTGCCGGCGGACCTGCGCAACGGCGCCAAGCGCGAGGCGCTGGAGCTGGCCCGATGAGTCGCGCGCCGCTGCCGTTGCGCACCGATGAACGCCTGATCTTCGCCCTGGATGTGCCGGGCAAGGCGCAGGCCATCGAGTGGGTGGAGCGCCTGGGCGATGCCGTGTCGTTCTACAAGATCGGCATGGAGCTGCTCGCCTCGGGCGAATATTTCGATGTGCTCGAGGCACTGGCCAAACGCGACAAGCGTGTGTTCGTCGATCTGAAATTCTTCGATATTCCGGCCACGATCGCCGGTGTTATCGGTCGTTTGTCGCAATGGCCGGTGAGTTACTGCACCATCCACGGCTGGCATCCGGCGATGATGGAGGCCGCCGCCGCGGCCAACACCTCGGACATGCGGCTGCTGGCGGTGACCGTGCTGACCTCGATGGGGCGGCCGGATCTGGCGCAGATGGGCATCGACCGCGAGCCGGTGGACGTGGTGGTCGAACGCGCGCTGGCCGCGCAGCGGGCCGGCATTGACGGGGTCATCGCCTCCGGCCAGGAGGCCGCGCCGATCCG
>NZ_BAZI01000448.1 GCF_001310775.1 Stenotrophomonas pictorum JCM 9942 | reverse complement strand
TCGGTCGGCCATGCCGCCTTCAGGCCGCTGCCGCCGCGCAGGCGGTCGGCCAGCGTGGCGATGGCCAGCGCGTAGCTCTCGGGCGGCGTTGTAGGAATAGATCGCGTCGTAGTTGCGGAACACCAGCAGCGCCGGACCGCTGGCACCGGCCGGCAGCAGCAGCGCGGCATTGGCATCGTCGGTGATCGCCGGCACCTGCAGCGGGGTGCCGTCGACGCCGGTGATGCCCAGAGCGCGCCAGTTGGCCAGCGGCTTGCGCTTGGTGCGGCCGGCCAGCGCCGCGTTGAAACCGGCCGGAATCCGCACTTCCACGCCCCACGGCTGGCCCGTCCGCCAACCGGCCTGCTTGAGGTAGTTGGCGGTGGAGGCCAGCGCGTCGGGAATACTGGCGACCAGATCGCGGCGGCCATCGCCATCACCATCCACGGCGATGCGCGCATAGGTGGACGGCATGAACTGGGTATGGCCGAACGCGCCGGCCCACGAACCGGTCAAGCCCTCGGCCTGCAGGTCACCCTGGTCGATCAGTTTCAGCAGCGCCAGCAGCTCCCCTTTGAAAAACGGCTGGCGGCGGCCGTTGCAGGCCAGCGTGGCCAGCGACTGCAGCAGCGGGCGCCTGCCGAACACGCGGCCGTAGTCACTCTCCACGCCCCACACCGCGACGATGGTGGCCGGGTCGACCCCGTATTGCACGCTGACCTGATCGAGCAGCGCGCGATGCTGCTGAAGCTGCGCGCGGCCGTCCGCAACACGCTGGCGATCCACCAGCGCCGCCAGATAGTCCCAGATCGGCGTGGTGAACTCGGGCTGCGCATCAAGCAGCGGCAGCACTCCAAGGTCCGGGGTGATGGTGGTGAACACCTGTTCCACGCGCTCGGCGCCAATACCCTGCGCCACCGCCGCGTTCTTGAGCCCGACCCCGCAGCTGCCGAAGTCGGCGATACCCGCCGAAGCGGTGGCAGCCAAGCCCCACGCGCCCAATCCCAGCACTACGGCAATCGCTCTCATCGGCAGTTCCTGACAGACGGGGGCTGTCGATCATAAACGCGGCGCCGCGATGCGGTGCCTTCATTGCCATTGCAACAGCCGCAGGCCATAGCTGCAGGGCTGCGCGGTCCAGTGCGCCACCACGCGCAATCCGGCGGCGGCGGCCAGCGCGGCGAACCGGGCATCGCTGTATTTGTGGCTGTATTCGACCTGGATGGGCTCCCCCGCGGCGAAATCGAAACGCTGGCCGGCCACCTGCACCCGCTGCGCGACCTCGCTGACCAGTTCAGTCCGGATGCGCTCGTGCAGCGGGTCGTAGCGGGCGCGATGGCGGAACCGGTCCAGCGCGAAATCGCTGCCGATCTCCCGATTCAGGCGTTCGAGCAGGTTGAGCGTGAACGCGGCGGTGATGCCGGCGGCATCGTTGTAGGCCGCTTCGATCCGGGCCGGCTCCTTGACCAGGTCGATGCCGACCAGCGCCAGCCCGGTTGCGCCCATGGTCCGGTGCATGCCGCGCAGCAGCCGCACCGCCTCGCCATCGGTGAAGTTGCCCAGGGTGGAGCCGGGAAAGAACAGCAACGTGCGCCGCGCCGGCTGTTGCGGCTGCGGCAGAGCCACCGCATCGGTGAAATCGGCGCATACCGGCAGCATTTCCAGCGCCGGAAAATCGCCGGCCAGCGCGTGGATGCTGGCCACCAGTGCCGCGCGCGAGATCTCGATCGGGGTGTAGGCCACCACCTCGGGCAGCGCGCGCAGCAGCAACCGGGTCTTGCGGCCGCTGCCGCTGCCGTATTCGACCACCCGCGCCTGCGCTCCCACCTGCTGCGCGATCGCCGGCAATTCGCGCTCCAGCAATGCCAGCTCGGTGCGGGTCAGGTAGTACTCCGGCTGGCGGGTGATCTGTTCGAACAGCGCCGAGCCGCGCGCGTCATAGAAATATTTCGACG
>NZ_BAZI01000447.1 GCF_001310775.1 Stenotrophomonas pictorum JCM 9942 | reverse complement strand
GCCACCGCCTCCGGTGCGGCCGGCATGTGTGGCGGCCAGGCGCTGGATATCGACGCCACCGGCCAGTTGCAAACGGTGGCCGAGCTGGAGCGCATGCATGCACTGAAAACCGGCGCGCTGATCCGCGCGGCCGTGCGCATGGGCGCGTTGTGCGGCGGTGCCGGCCAAACCGACCTGGCCACGCTCGACACGTTTGCCAACGCCCTGGGACTGGCGTTCCAGGTGCGCGATGACATCCTCGATGTGGAAGCCAGTTCCGAGCAGCTGGGCAAGACCGCCGGCAAGGACCAGGCCCAAGACAAGTCCACCTTCCCGGCGCTGCTGGGCATGGACGGCGCCAAGGCCCGCCTGCAGACGCTTTCTTTGCAGATGGACGAATGCCTGCAGGGCTACGGCGAAGGCGCCAGCGCGCTGGCCGCATTGGCACGGCTGACGGTGCAGCGCACCCACTGAACCCACAGATCGCCCCACAAAAAAGGCCCGGAATTTCCGGGCCTTTTCGTTTCACCTTGCGCCGGTTACTTGATCAGGCGGATGGCGAACGGGTAGCGGTAGGCTTCGCCCCGGTTGGCGGCCAGACCGGCCAGGATGCTCAGCACGATGCAGGCGACCCACGCGGCGAAGTTGATCAGCATGCCGATCAGGATGACCGTCAGGATCGTGCCGATGATGTACACCCCGGTCAGCGTGATCTGGAAGTTGAGGGCTTCCTTGGACTGGTCGGTGAGGAACGCCTTCTCCGGCTTGTCCTTGTTCACCAGCCACACGATCAGCGGCACGATGAACCACAGCACGATGCCCGACAGATGCACCAGCATGGCAAGCGTGTTGTCATCGCCCTGCGCAGGGCTCGACGGCGGCGGCGGCGGAGTGGTGATGTTGTCGAAGTCGCTCATTGCGTTCCCCTTATTCCTTTGTTGGATTGTTGTGTCCGGCGGCAGACCGGAGTCGGTCCACGCCGCTCACCGACAGGATACGTCAATCGTTACCGGCAACCGTCATTTTCCCCACCAGGATCGAGCCGGTGGAGACATGCGAGCGCGGGTCGACGTCGCTGCCCACCGCCTCGATGCTGGCAAACATCTGCTTGAGGTTGCCGGCGATGGTGATGCCGTCCACCGGATAGGCGATCTGGCCGTTCTCCACCCAGAAACCGCCCGCGCCGCGCGAGTAGTCGCCGGTCACGCCATTGACGCCCTGCCCCATCAGCTCGGTCACCAGCAGGCCGGTGCCCATCCCCGCCAGCAGGGAAGCCCGGTCACCGGCGTTGGCGGCGACCTTGAGATTGTGCACGCCGCCGGCGTTGGCGGTGGTGGTCAGCCCCAGCTTGCGCGCCGAGTAGCTGCTCAGGATGTAGCGCTGCAATATGCCGCCGCTGACCAGCGCCGAATCGCGGGTGGCCACGCCTTCGCCGTCGAAGCACACGAGCGCAGGCCGCGACGCAGCAGCGGCCGCTCGTCGATGGCGAACCAGTCCGGGAACAGCGAGGTGCCGGCGCTGTCGAGCAGGAAGCTGGCACGGCGATACAGCGCGCCACCGGAAACCGCACTGAGCAGGTGGCCGATCAGCGAGCGCGCCATTTCCGCACTGAACAGCACCGGCACCTCGCCGGTCGGCAGCGAACGCGGCTGCAGCCGGGCGACGGTGCGCTCGGCGGCCCGCCGGCCCACAGCCGCGGGATCTTCCAGGTCTTCCCGGGCGATAGCACTGGTGTACCAGCCGTCACGCTGCATGCCATCGCCCTGCCCGGCAATCAGCGCGCAGCCGATGGAATGGTGGCTGCTGCGCTCGCGGCCGATGAAACCGTGCGAGTTGGCGTACACCGACAGGCTCTGCGCGGTCGCCGCCGAAGCGCCGTCGGAATTGCTGATCCGGCCATCGGCCTGGCGCCCGGCCGCCTCGCAGGCCAGCGCCAGATCCACCGCCTGCTCGGC
>NZ_BAZI01000446.1 GCF_001310775.1 Stenotrophomonas pictorum JCM 9942 | reverse complement strand
CCGCCCTTGCAGGTGCTGCTGGTGGAGGATGACGCCACGATCGCGCAGGTCATCAGCGGCCTGCTGGCGGTGAACGGGCACCAGGTGGTGCACGTGCCGCACGGCTTGGCGGCCTTGTCCGAGGTCAGCTGGCGCGCGTTCGACGTGGCGCTGCTGGATCTGGATCTGCCCGGCATCGACGGTCTGGTGCTGGCCGGCCAGTTGCGGACGCTGGGCTATGACATGCCGCTGGTGGCGGTGACGGCGCGCTCGGATGGCGAGGCCGAGCAGCAAGCCAGGGAGGCGGGATTTGACGGGTTTCTGCGCAAACCGGTCAGCGCCCAGCTGCTGCTGGCCAAGATCGCCAAGGTACTGGCCGCGCGGCCGCGCAGTGCGGCGGGTGTGCCACCGCTGGTGTGATCATTCCACCACTTCTTCCACCGCCCGCGGATCCGGGTGGTTGTCCGGCAACTGCCAGAACACCAGGGTCGAACTGAGGGTGATCGCGCCGACGCAGACGAAGGTGGCGTGCAGCGCGGACATCGCGTCGTCGCCGCTGAGGTGGGTGCCGAAGGTCGCCAGCAGGCTGCCCGCTGCGGCGGCACCGAAGCCGGTGGCCAGCATCATCACCAGCGACAGCAGGCTGTTGCCGCTGCTGGCCTGGGCGGTATCCAGATCACGCAGCGTCACGGTGTTCATCACGGTGAACTGGATCGAATTGAACGTGCCGAACAGGACCAGCTGCAGCAACCGCAGCCACGGGGACTGCTCCGGGGTGACGAACACGAAGCTGGCCATCGCCAGTCCCACGCAGACCGTATTGAGCATCAGGATGCGGCGGTAGCCGAAGCGCTCCACCAGCGTCACCGCCGCGCGTTTGGCGACCATCGCCGACAGCGCCACGGGGATCATCAGCATGCCGGCGTTCATCGGGCTCATGCCCAGGCCCACCTGCAGCAGCAGGGGAATCAGCAGCGGCATCGCACCACTGCCGATGCGCGAGAACAGATTGCCGAGGATGCCGATCCGGAAGCTGACAACCTTGAACAGCGACAGCGGGAACAGGGCGTTGCCGCTGCCGGCGGCGTGCAGCCAGTAACCGGCCAGGGCCGCGATGCCGATCACCGCCAGCAGCATCACCAGCGCGTGGGCCGGGCCGACGCCGGAGATGCCGTCCAGCGCCAGCGAAAGCGCGACCATGCCCAGCGCCAGCATCAGGTAGCCGGGCAGGTCGAAACGGGTCCTCTGCTGGGCGCGGTGGTCGGGCATGATCCGCAGCGCGGCGATGAAGCCGATCATCCCGATCGGCAGGTTGATCAGGAAGATCCAGTGCCACGAGGCCACTTCCACCAGCCAGCCGCCCAGTGTCGGCCCCATCAGCGGCCCCATCAGCGCGGGAATGGCGATGAAGCTCATCGCGGCGAGGAACTGCTCACGCGGGACCGAGCGCATCACCGCTAGCCGCCCGACCGGCAGCAGCATCGCTCCACCGATGCCTTGCAGCACGCGGGCGGCCACCAGCCACTGCAGCGTGGGCGACAGCGCGCAGGCCAGCGAGCCCAGCGTGAACAGGATGATCGCGGCCAGAAAGGTGCGCCGGGTACCGAGGCGGTCGGCGATCCAGCCGGAGGCGGGAATGAAGCTGGCCACCGCAAGTGCGTAGCTGAACACCACCGACTGCATCTGCAGCGGGCTTTCCCCCAGGCTGTGGGCCATCGCCGGCAACGCCGTGTTGATGATGGTCGAATCCAGCATCTGCATGAAGATGCCCAGCGATACCAGCCACAGCAGCGGCCGGTGCGTGGCGTTGCCGGAGGCTGGAGCGGCCGGATTCATGGCAGCGGTGTGATTTCCATGACCCCGCTCAGCGCGTCGTAATAGAACCAGTCGCTGGCGTTGTCGGCCAGCCAGCCGATCTGTGCGCGTTGGGGGCCGGGCAGGTGGCACAGCAGCGAG
>NZ_BAZI01000445.1 GCF_001310775.1 Stenotrophomonas pictorum JCM 9942 | reverse complement strand
CGCTCAGGTCGGTCAGCAGGCCGTTGCCCTGCAGCAGCACGCCGATGTTCTTGCGCATCTCCAGCAGCGCGCGGCTGCCCTGCGGCAGATCCTGCCCGAACAGGCGCACGTTGCCGGCCACCGGCCGCAGTTCACCGGTCAGTGCCGCCAGCATCGTCGACTTGCCGCTGCCCGAAGGGCCGAGCACGGCGGTGATGCTGCCGCGCGGCACCTGCAGCGAAACATCGCGCAGGATCGTGCGCCCGCCGCGGTCGATGCGCACGTTGGACAACTGCACCAGGGGTGTCCGGGAAGCGGGCATGGTGGCCTTTAACGGAAAAACAACGTTGCAGGATTGCCAGAGACACCTGAACAAAAGCGTACTGGGCCGTGCAGTATTGTCGCATCGCCGGCTCCGGTTGCGCGTGGCCGGGTCCACGCCGTAACGGCAACAGTGTGTGCGGACGATCGGGGTGCACGTGCGCCGCGGCTGTGTACCGGCGTGGCGGATCTCGCCGCCTGCGATGTGGCTGCGGCAAGATGGTGTGATGACCGACGCGCCCGACTTCCGCCTGTACCACTCCAATTCGCTTGATGTACTGGCCTCGCTGCTGGCCCACGCCCTGCGCGAACCGGCGCCGGGGCAGCCGCTGCTGGCGGCCGATACCGTGCTGATCCCGCAGGTGGCGATGCGCCGTTGGCTGCAGTCCACGCTGGCCGCCGAATACGGCATCGCCGCCAACCTGGAGTTCCTGACCCCCGGCGAGTTCGTCGCCAGGGCGCTGAAGGCCAATGTCGCCGGCGAGCGTGATGACCTGGGCGCGGTCGGATTGCACTGGCGTCTGTATGCGGCATTGACTGACCCGGCGGTGATGCAAAATCCGGCGCTGGCCGGGTTGTATTCCTACCTTGAGCATGGCGATCCCCTGCGGCCGTGGGCGCTGGCCGCCGAGCTGGGCAGCGTGTTCGAGAAGTACCAGGCCTGGCGCCGCGACTGGCTGCTGCGCTGGGAAGACGGTGCCGAGCCGGATGATCCGCAGGCGATCCTGTGGCGGCATATCGCCGCCGGCCAGCACTATCGCGCGCGCCGCATCAACGACTACCTGGCCCGCTTCGAAGGTGCCGGGCAGCCGTTGCCGCAGGGCCTGCCGGGGCGGCTGTTCGCCTTTGCCACGCTCAACGTCTCGCCCGACGTGTTGCGGGTGATCGCCACCCAGGCGCGGGTCGGCACGCTGCATTTCTATATGCCCACGCCCACCCAGTCGTACTGGGGCGATCTGCAGACGCTGGCCGAGAAGCTGCGCAGCGGCCTGGACGATCCCTTCGGCAGCGCCGCCGGCGAGAACCCGTTGCTGCAGGCCTGGGGCGCGGCCGGCCGCGATTTCATGGCGGTGCTGGGCAGCTATGAGGTGGTGCACCCGACCGGTGAGATCGCCGCCTATGTCGACCCGGAAGACGAACCCGGTGCCAGGCTGGATGACGGCGGACTGGCCGACAGCCTGCTGCAGCGGCTGCAGGCCGACCTGTTCCACCGCCGCGCACTGCCCTCGCCCCCGTTGTTGCCGGCGCTGCGGCTGGACGACCCCAGCCTGCAAGTCCACGCCTGCCACACCCGCCTGCGCGAGATGCAGGTGCTGCACGACCAGTTGCGCGCGCTGCTGGACGATGCGCGCTTTGATCCACCGCTGCAGCCGCGCGAAATCGCGGTGCTGGCGCCGGATATCGATCCCTATGTGCCGTACCTGGAATCGGTGTTCGGCGGCCGTGGCGGCGAGGAACACCTGCCGTGGGCGCTGGCCGATGCCAGTCCGCTGCAGGGCGAGCCGCTGGCCGAGGTGTTCGTGCAGCTGCTGGGGTTGCCGGTGTCGCGCTTCGGCCTGAACGAGATCCTGGACCTGCTGCAAAGTGCACCGCTGGCCACCGCCGCCGGGCTGGATGCGGCCGCGTTCGAGCGCC
>NZ_BAZI01000444.1 GCF_001310775.1 Stenotrophomonas pictorum JCM 9942 | reverse complement strand
TCGGGTTGGCCCGCACCTATGGCGCGCTCGGCAGGAGGCGCGGGCGCTGGACTACTTCCAGCAGGCGGTGGCGGCGCGGCCCAGCGACGCGCAGATCTACCGTCTGCTCGGCTATCACCACTGGCTGCGCGGCGAGCTGCCCCAGGCGATCGAGGCCTTTGTCACCGCCACCCTCCTGCAGCCGGAAGACAGTCGCCTGTGGAGCAGCCTGGGCGGTCTGTATCTGGCCCAGGGTGACAGCGCCCAGGCTGGCCGGGCGTTCAGCATGTCGTTGTCGATCGAACCCAATGCCGGGGCGCTGACCAATCTGGGCGCGATGAAATTTGACAGCGGCGAATACGCCGTCGCTGCAGGGTTGTTCCAGCAGGCCACGGTGCTGGAGCCGGACGACTATCTGCACTGGGGCAATCTGGCCGATGCGCTGGCCGCCTCACCGGACACCGCCGCCCAGGCGCAGGTGCCATACCGGCGCGCGGCGCAACTGGCGCAACGTTATGTCGACGTGCGCCGCGACGATGCGTACGCGCTGGCCTTGCTGTCCTGGTATCGCGCCAATCTGGGCGAGCGGGCACGCGCGCTGCAGGACCTGCAGCGCGCGCGCAAACTGGGCACCCAGCCGGCCGAGGTCGCGCTGTGGTGTGCGCAGACGCTGACCCTGCTCGATGATCGGCAAGGTGCCCGCAGTTGCGTCGCCAGCGCGCTGAAGGAGGGCGTTCCGCAACAGCGGATCGATGCACTGCTGTCGTTGCAGCGTTTCGCCGCGGCCGGCGGGGCCGCGCACCGGCAATAAGGGGGCTGCTTTTCCCCTGTCCGTGGCGGCGGACCCCATCCAGGAGTGGTCGTCATGCGTAGCAGAACGTGGGTGTACGGAGTGGTCATGGGCAGCGCCGCGGCCTGGGCCATGCAGCAGACATCGCCGGCGCAAACGCGCGAGCCGCCGCTGTGCACGGACCAGTTGCCGCCACGGGCGGTCAAGCTGGTCTATGTCGATGTGGCACCGGGCGTGGCCGGACCGGTCGTCACGCCGGAGCTGTGTGTGGTCCGCAGCGGCACCCAGGTGGTGTGGCGCAAATCGGCTGATGCGCAGGAGTCGTTCGAACTCACCTTCGCCGAAGCGCCAGGTGGTACCGCGGCGACGCAGTTCCTCTCCAGGCCCGTCGGCAACCGCCAGGAAGTGCTGATCACCGCCAAGCCGGTGACGAGCACCAGCGAGATCCCCTACGACGCGCGTATTGGCGTTTCCCGCATCGATCCGGGAATCAAGATCGTGCCGCGCTGAACGCTGCGGCCGGGTTCAGGCCGGCTGCAGGCAGGCGCGGACCGGGGCGAAACTGCGACGATGCTGCGGGCACGGGCCATGGGCCCGCAGTGCGGCCATGTGCGCGGGCGTGCCGTAGCCCTTGTGCTGCTCGAAGCCGTATTCGGGGAACTGCAGGTGCAGATCCCGCATGTAGCGGTCGCGGCTGACCTTGGCCAGGATCGAGGCGGCCATGATGCTGCGGTCGATGGCGTCGCCGCCGACCAGCGCCTCGGCCGGGCAGGGCAGGCCCTGGGGAATCTTGTTGCCGTCGATGCGCGCGAACTGGGCGACATGTGCCACGCCTTCCACCGCCTGGCGCATGCCCTGCATGGTGGCCTGGAAGATGTTCAGGCTGTCGATCTCGGCCACGTCGACCATGATGATGGCGTGGGCCAGGGCGCGTTCGATGATGCGATCAAACAGTTGCTCGCGGCGCAGTGCGGTCAGCGCCTTGGAATCATCCAGACCGTTGATGCGTGGCAGATCCGGATTGAACACCACCGCTGCCACGGCCACCGGTCCGGCCAGCGGACCGCGCCCGGCTTCATCCACCCCGGCGATCAGGCGCGGGGCTGGATGTGCGCCCACTGCGGCATCGTCGAACAGCGACAGCGACATCTCTGCGGCGCGGATGCGG
>NZ_BAZI01000443.1 GCF_001310775.1 Stenotrophomonas pictorum JCM 9942 | reverse complement strand
TTCCACCTGAAGGAACTGTTGCTCGCCGGCCTGCTGCAGAGCGAGAACCAGGGCCGCAACGTCTGTTACCGCGCCAATTTCAGCGCGATGAACGACCTGATCGCCTACCTCACCCACAACTGTTGCGCGGGCGCCCCCAGCCCCGACTGCAGCCCCACACCCCCTGATTGCGCCTGCTGAGCGGAGATTCATTCCTTATGACCACCCAACGCGTACTGTTCCTGTGCACGGGCAATTCGGCCCGCAGCGTGCTTGCCGAAGCCACACTCCGGGCCTGGGCCGGCCAGCGGTTCGAAGCGTTCAGCGCCGGCAGCCAGCCCACCGGCCAGATCAACCCCTTCGCCCTGGCCCAGTTGCAGGCCGAAGGTATTGCGACGGCCGGACTGCGCAGCAAATCCTGGGACGAGTTCGCCGACGGCGCGCCGATGGACGTGGTGATCACCGTCTGCGATGCCGCCGCTGCCGAGACATGTCCGGTGGTGTTTGGCGATTTCGTCCGTACCCACTGGGGCCTGCCCGATCCGGCCGCGGTCCAGGGTACTGATGCCGAAAAGGCCGAGGCATTCGCGCAGGCCCACGCCATCATCAAGGCGCGACTGCAGGCATTGCTGGCCTTGCCGGCAACGCTCTGGGCCGCGCGCGCGCCACTGCAGCAGGCACTGGACCAGATCGGCCTGCTGCAACCCGGCGACCGCCGCGCATGAGCGCCCCCGCTGCCATGGGACGGTTCGAACGTCACCTGACCCTCTGGGTGACCCTGTGCATCGTGGCCGGCACCGTGCTCGGCCACTATTTCCCCGGGGCATTCGCGCTGCTGGCCTCGGCCGAGCTGGCCAAGGTCAACCTGCCGGTCGCCGTGCTGATCTGGCTGATGATCATCCCGATGCTGCTGAAGGTGGATTTCGGCGCGATGCACCAGATCGGCCGGCACTGGAAAGGGATCGGCGTCACGCTGTTCATCAACTGGGCGGTCAAACCATTCTCGATGGCGCTGCTGGGCTGGCTGTTCCTGCGGCACGCCTTCGCCGACTGGCTGCCTGCCGGACAGGTCGACAGCTACATCGCCGGCCTGATCCTGCTGGCGGCCGCGCCCTGCACGGCCATGGTCTTTGTCTGGAGCAACCTGTGCCGGGGCGATGCCAACTTCACGCTCAGCCAGGTGGCGCTGAACGACGCCATCATGGTGCTGGCCTACGCGCCGGTCGTGGCCCTGCTGCTGGGCCTGTCGGCCATCACCGTGCCGTGGAACACGCTGCTCCTGTCGGTGGGCCTGTACATCCTGGTCCCGGTGATGGTCGCCGCCCTGCTGCGGCGCTGGATCCTCGCCCGCGCCGGTGAGCCGGACCTGCACGCGGCACTGCAGACACTCGGCCCGGTGTCACTGGCGGCGCTGCTGCTGACCCTGGTGCTGCTGTTCGGCTTCCAGGGCGAACAGATCGTCCGCCAGCCGCTGATCATCGCGCTGATCGCGGTGCCGATCCTGATCCAGGTCTATTTCAATGCGGGGCTGGCCTATCTGCTCAACCGTCGGCTGGGTGTCGCCCACTGCGTGGCCGGGCCGTCGGCCCTGATCGGGGCCAGCAACTTCTTCGAACTGGCCGTGGCCACCGCCGTGGGTCTGTTCGGGGTCCACTCCGGTGCGGCGCTGGCAACCGTGGTCGGGGTGCTGATCGAAGTGCCGGTAATGCTGTCGGTGGTCCGCATCGTCAACCGATCACGCGGCTGGTACGAACGGGCCTGAGGCCACCGTCCGATCGGGCCATGAACGGAAAAGGGGCCGGTGGCAGCTGCCACAGACCCCTTCGATGTCATCGCTGCGACGCGTCGATCAGAACGGAATGTCGTCGTCGGCGAAATCGTCCATCGGCGGCGGAGCGACTGCTGCTGGGCCGGAGCCGGACGCTGCTGGCGCTGGCCACTGCCGTAGCCGCCGCCCTGGTCCTG
>NZ_BAZI01000442.1 GCF_001310775.1 Stenotrophomonas pictorum JCM 9942 | reverse complement strand
CCGCGGTCGCCGAGGCCTTGGCCACCGCCATCGCACTGGGCGGCGGTGCCGGACGCTGGCGCACCCAGTCGCTGTAACCGCCAACGTATTCGCCGATCACGCCATCGCCTTCCATCACCATCGTGGAAGTCACCACGTTGTCGATGAAATCACGGTCGTGGCTGACCAGCAGCAGCGTGCCGGTGTAGTCGCCCAGCAGCTCTTCCAGCAGCTCCAGGGTTTCCACGTCCAGATCGTTGGTCGGTTCGTCCATCACCAGCAGGTTGGACGGCTGCGCGAACAACTTGGCCAGCAGCAGCCGGTTGCGCTCGCCCCCGGACAGGCGGGTGATCGGCGCACGCGCGCGTTCCGGGGTGAACAGGAAATCCTGCAGATAGGCATGCACGTGCTTGCGCTTGCCGTTGAACTCGACGAAATCGGTGCCTTCGGCCACGTTCTCGATCGCGCTCCAGTCCTCGCGCAAGGTGGCGCGATACTGGTCGAAATAGGCGATCTGCAGATTGGTACCCGGGCGGATCTCACCCTGCTGCGGCTGCAGTTCACCCAGCAGCAGCTTCAGCAGCGTGGTCTTGCCGCTGCCGTTGGGGCCGATCAGGCCGATCCGGTCGCCACGCAGGATCACCGTGGAGAAATCGCGCACCATGGTGCGGCTGCCAAAGGCGAAGGACACATCCTTGGCCTCCATCACCTTCTTGCCGGAGTTCTCGGCCTGTGCGGCTCCATGCGGACGTTGCCGCCCAGCTCGCGCCGCACGCTGCGCTCGTTGCGCATCGCCTTCAGCCGCCGCACGCGGCCTTCATCACGGGTACGACGGGCCTTGATGCCCTGGCGGATCCACACTTCCTCCTGTGCCAGCAGCTTGTCGAAGCGGGCGTTCTCGGCCGCCTGCGCGTTGAGCCGCTCCTCGCGACGACGCTCGTAGTTGGCCCAGTCGCCGGGCCAGCTGGTGACCTGGCCGCGGTCGATCTCGACGATGCGGGTGGCCAGCGCGCGCAGGAAGCGGCGGTCATGGGTGACGAACAGCACGCTGCCGCTCCAGCCCTTGAGGAACATTTCCAGCCAGTCGATGGCTTCAATGTCCAGGTGGTTGGTCGGCTCGTCCAGCAACAGCAAGTCCGGGGAAGACACCAGCGCACGCGCCAGCAACACCCGGCGCTTCATGCCTCCGGACAGCCGCGCGAATTCGGCGTCGCCGTCCAGATCCAGCTTGGTCAGGGTTTCGGCCACGCGCTGGTCCAGCCCCCAGCCGTCGGCGGCATCGATCTTGGCCTGCACATCACCCATGGCGTCGCCGTCGAACACCTCGGCATGGCTCAGGCGGTGGAACTCGGCCAGCCAGTGTCCCAGCTCACCCAGGCCATCGGCGACCACGTCGAACACACTGCCGGCCGCGCCATGCGGCACTTCCTGCTCCAGTCGCGTGATGCGTACGCCCTGTTGCACGCGCACCTCGCCGTCGTCGGGCTTGATCTCGCCGGCAATCAATTTCATCAATGTGGATTTGCCGGCGCCGTTGCGGCCGATCAGGGCGATACGCTCACCCGGCTCGATCGACAATTCGACTTTTTCCAGCAACAACGGGCCGCCGACGCTGTAGTCGACGTTCTGCAAAGTAATCAAAGGCATGCGCGTATTGTAAGGCCAGTGCCGGGGTTGCAGGCGGTCAGCTGTCGCTGAACACGTCATCCGGCAGGGCCAGCAACCTGCGCAGGCTGTCCGGCACACGCTTGCCGGGGTGGCGTACCGCCCACAGCTGGCGGGTCAGCGGCGGCAATGGCGTAGCCAGCACCTGCAGCTTGCCCAGCGCGACCAGGTCGGCCACGGTGTGCCGCGACAGGCAGGCAAGCCCCAGTCCTGCGACCGCGCCCTGCTTGATGGCCTCGGTCCCGCCCAGCTGCAGCACGTCGGCAAACCCATGCAGATAGGGCAGCAAGGCCTGCTCGGCGGC
>NZ_BAZI01000441.1 GCF_001310775.1 Stenotrophomonas pictorum JCM 9942 | reverse complement strand
TATACAGTATAAAAATATCAATATAAATCAATAATATAACTTCATCTTATGAGGGCTTGTGGTGCCTTTGTAGCTCCGAAAGGCGGGGTGCTTGTACTTCTGCTATCAAACTTGCGTGTGTGATTTGCATAGCACTTCCGTGGCCTATTAATCCAAGGGTTAATTGCGGACTTGAAATGCCGCAGCGGAGATGCGAGTGTTGGTGTCAAGCGGAAAGGAGTTCCGCAAAGGCATAGACATGGAGCAAAAGGCTCAGCTATAATGGGCGGCTTGCTGAGGTCGAAGCGCCTAGCACTTTCCCGCAAAGCGGGACATCAATGGAGACGTGTCATGGCTTATGAAATGAGCAACCTACAGAACCTGTTGTTCGGTGCTGATGGCGTGAACGTGTCCAACTTCAAGCTGTTCCCGGGTAGCAACCGCGAAGTTACGGCTGAACAAATTGCCGCAGAGATCTATCGCTCCATCAATGAGTTGGTTGCGAGTGGAGCTGAGGGCGGTTTGGAGACTGTCGGTAACTGAGGAATCGGAACGGAAACAGGGGAGTTGTTCACGGATGAGCTACAGCAATTTGTATGAGCGGTGTCAGGGCCTTGGCGGCGAGAAAATTAGCCGAACGGTTCTGGTGCCGCTCATTTGCGAAGCAGCATCAAAGCCTCGACCGAAGGTAATGCTTAGCAGCTTGAACCCGGAGATTATTCGGGGCTATTTCGTTACTGCTCACTCTGAGCATCCCTTTGCTAAGTTCGCACGGGCTCCTGGTGGGTCTGTGATTGTTGTTGCTCGCGAGATGAACTATTGCTGGAAGCGGTTTGTTGAAGTCAAAGAGATGATGCATCTCTTTGACGAGAATAGTCAGCTTGTTGGCACTGCAGCCGAGCTCGAGTCTCTGATCAACGAGTTCACGGCTCCTCAGCCTGTGCGGTCGAGTGCGCTGCAATCTGAAACGTCCGCTCTTTGGATGGCACTTGGTGTTCTGTGCCCTGAAGTTAAGCGCCAAGAATTTGAACGTGTCCGCGCACAAGGGAAGATCTCTGATGACGAGATTGCTGAGCGTCTGAAGATCCCCAAGCGCTACGTATCACATCTCTTTGATGTTAGGTACAAGCGAAATCTTGAAATGGTTCTCGCTGCCTAAGTAATGCTGATTCAGAAAAAGCCCCGCTTTAGCGGGGCTTTTTCATGATGCTCGCTGCAACTTCCGCCACTGCTTCGTAGCCTCGTCGCGCTGACCGTCGATGTAAGCGGCAAGCACGTCGGCTGCGACCAGCCACGGTGACTTCTGGCTGCCCAAGCGAAACACCGGAACTGGAAGTGACTGACGCGCAGCGCGCTTGTTCGCTTCCTCAGGCTTCATGCCGAAGTGCTGGCAGCACTTCTCCAGAGGGATGTGCCCGGTTCCGAACTCGGCCAGCAGCAGGAAGACGGTGGTTGTGGTCATGGTGCTTTCCTTTCGACCTGTGCGGCGATCGCTTCGTAGCGCTCTGCCTCTGAGATGTAGTGCTTGACCCGTTCGTCGCGGACGGTGGGTGGGAAGTTGTAGGCAAGCTGCGCGTACTCCGCTGCAAGCCGGTTGGCGGCAGCCATGCGGTGTGCGCTGTGGTCGAAGATATCGAGCTGGCCGCGGTCGCTTCTCATGCCGCCATCCTTTCGTGTTGCTGCACGGCGTCCAAGTTCGCGCGGGCCAGCGCCGCTATCGGTGCAGGGCTCACGCTGTTGCCGACCATGCGCACGGCGGCACTCGTGGTCAGCGGGGCACCGTTGGCGGTGCGGTCGATGATGTAGTCCGGCGGGAAGCCTTGGGCTGTGAACAGCTCGCGGGGCTTGAGCATGCGCAGCCGGATGTCGGTGATCACGTAGGGCGTGGTGCCGATCATCACGGTGACCAGTGCCATGCGATCGCGGGTGGTAATCGTGTCCAGCGGATCGCGTACGTCCAGGGCGGTACC
>NZ_BAZI01000440.1 GCF_001310775.1 Stenotrophomonas pictorum JCM 9942 | reverse complement strand
GCCAGCCCCGCCACTGCGGGTGTCACTGGACGCCTCTGCACCTGGATGTGGTGGTACCACTGTTGGAGCCGGCACTGGCCCGAGCCGAAGCGGCCGGAATGCGCCCGGAAACCGGGATACGCGAAACCGCCTGGGGCCGCCTCGTGACCACGGCCGATCCCTCCGATCATCGCCGGTGCCCGCTGCCATTCACCGGTGACGGCCATGACGGGATCGCCCGCGCGCCGGCCTGACTTCGCGCCGGCAGTCGTGCGGTTTGGCGCCAACAAGGGGACAATAGCGGCCTGCGCGCATCTGGCGCCCGCAACTCCGCTTCCACGCTGCAAGGATTTCCCATGGCTGCACGCAAGAACAAGACCTATCCGATCGAAGTCCAGGCCAAGCCGGGCCAGCCGCTGGGCATGGCCCCGGCCACCTTCCTGCGCGACTACTGGCAGAAGCGTCCGCTGCTGATCCGCGGTGCCTTCCCGGATTTCCAGAGCCCGGTCTCGCCGGACGATCTGGCCGGTCTGGCCTGCGAGGACGGCGCGCTGGCACGGCTGATCAACCACGACCGCGCCACCGACGGCTGGACCGTGCGTACCGGCCCGTTCCAGGAAGATGAGTTCCCGGGCATGCCCGACCACGACTGGACCCTGCTGGTGCAGGACGTGGACAAGTGGGACCCGGACGTGCGCGCGCTGCTGGCCCACTTCGATTTCCTGCCGCGCTGGCGCATGGATGACGTGATGATCAGCTTCGCCGCCACCGGCGGCTCGGTCGGCGCCCATGTCGACCAGTACGACGTGTTCCTGCTGCAGGGCTACGGCCACCGCCGCTGGCAGATCGACGCCAGCGAATCGACCAAGGGCAAGCGCCCGCCGCTGGATTTCCGTCCGGACGTGGAGCTGAAGCTGCTCAAGAAGTTCAAGGCCAGCCACGACTGGGTGCTGGCGCCCGGTGACATGCTCTACCTGCCGCCGAATGTGCCGCACAACGGCGTGGCCGAAGACCCTTGCCTGACCTACTCCTTCGGCATGCGCGCACCGTCATCGGCCGAGCTGATCAGCGACTGGCTGGATGACCTGGTGGCCAATGCCGATGAATCCATCCGCTTCCAGGATCCGGACCTGAAGCTGCCCGAAGACCCCAACGAGATCGATGCGGCGGCGATGAAGCGGGTGGTCACCGCGCTCAACGCGCTGCGGATGAACGATCCGGACCGCCTCGGCGACTGGTTCGGCCGCTTCATCACCACCTACCGCTCGGCCGGCGACATCCTGCCCTCACAGGCACCGCGCCCGCTGGAAGAGGTGGAAGCCGAACTGGCCCGTGGCGGCGAGCTGGAGCGCCACCCGTGGGCCCGTCTGGCCTGGCGCCGTGCCACCCGGGGCGGCACGCTGTACTGCTCCGGCCGCGAATTTCCGCTGTCGGTGAAGGACGCGCAGACCTTGGCCGCCGCCGAACACATCGACGCCACCGCCTACCGCAAGCTCTCGGCCAAGGGCCGCAGCGCCATGCTGGAGCTGCTGGCCGGCGGCTACTTCCAGCTGCTGGATGTGGAGACGCTCGCCCGTTTGCAGGCCGCTGCCGAAGAACTGGACGACAGCGACAATGACGCCGACGACGACCACGACGCGCCGGAAGTCGAGATCGAGGTGTTCGAGTACACCCAGGCCGCCGAAGGCGAGCCGGCCCAGGCCGACATCCAGACCGTCAATGTCAGCGAAGACGGGGTCGAGGTCGTGGTGATCTGCGACAACGACGACACGGATACCCCCGCAGCATGATCCCCGCCCCCAGTTTCCATATCGAAACCGCCGACTACGCCACCCAGCAGGCCGCGCTGCATGGCGTGCGGCATGCCGTGTTCGTGATTGAACAGCAGGTACCGGTGGAGCTGGAGGTCGATGCGCTGGACCCGCTCAGCCATCACGTGCTGGCGCGCGATGCCGATGGCCAGCCCATCGGTACCGGCCGGCTGACG
>NZ_BAZI01000439.1 GCF_001310775.1 Stenotrophomonas pictorum JCM 9942 | reverse complement strand
CGGCCGCATTGCCGGCCTCGGTGGCCGGGCAACCGCTGCCCTCGCTGGCGCCGATGCTGGAGCAGGTGATGCCGGCCGTGGTCAGCGTCAATACCAAGCAGGTGGTACGGGTGCGCAACCCCTACTTCAACGATCCGTTCTTCCGCCGCCTGTTCCCGCAGGTGCCGGCCGAGCGCATCAACGAGTCGCTCGGCTCGGGCGTGATCATCGATGCGGCCAAGGGCTATGTGCTGACCAACCACCATGTGATCGAAAACGCCGACGATGTGCAGGTGACCCTGGCCGACGGGCGCACGGTCAAGGCCGAGTTCCTCGGCTCCGATGCCGACACCGACATCGCGCTGATCCGCATCCCGGCCGAGAAGCTCACCGAGATCCGCCTGGGCAACAGCGACCAGCTGCGCGTGGGCGACTTCGTGGTCGCCATCGGCAACCCGTTCGGCTTCAGCCAGACGGTGACCAGCGGCATCGTCTCGGCGGTGGGCCGCAGTGGCATCCGCGGGCTGGGCTACCAGAACTTCATCCAGACCGACGCCTCGATCAACCCGGGCAACTCCGGCGGTGCGCTGGTCAACCTGTCCGGCCAGCTGATCGGCATCAACACCGCCAGCTTCAACCCGCAGGGCAGCATGGCCGGCAACATCGGCCTGGGCTTGGCCATTCCCTCCAACCTGGCGCGCGACGTGGTCGAGCAGCTGATCACCAAGGGCGTGGTGGTGCGCGGCACGCTGGGCGTGGAAACGCAGAACCTGAGCCCGCAGATCGCGCAGGGCCTGGGACTGGCCGAAGCACGCGGCGCACTGGTGACGCGGGTGCTGCCCGCCTCGGCGGCGATGGCCGCCGGGCTGAAGGCCGGCGATGTGATCACCGCGATCAATGGCCAGCGCGTGGACAACGCGCAGGCGCTGCACAACTTCGAGGGCCTGCAGCCGGTGGGCCGCACGGTGGAGTTGGAAGTGCGTCGCGACAGCAGAGCGCTGCAACTCAAAGCCACCTTGAAGGAACAGCCGCGTGCGATCAGCGGCGAGACGCTGGATCCGCGCCTGAGCGGCGCGACCTTCGCCGATCTGCCCGAGTCACTGCGTCAGGCCGGCCTCAACGGCGTGCTGGTCAGCAACGTGGCACGGGGCAGCCGCGCCGCACAATCGGGGCTGGCCAGTGGCGATGTGATTCTTGCCGCCAGCAGCGGCGAGTTCACCGATCTGGCCAGCTGGCGCGCCAGCTTCCAGCCGCGCCCGCCGCAACTGGCGCTGAGCATTCTGCGCGGCAACACGCGCGGTCAGCTGTTGATGCGATGATGGTTCATCGTCCGTAACGCGCCTTACACCCCGCGACTGGTATTTCTGGACGTCCGCTGCAACCCGCGCGCCGCCTCGCGGCGCTCCCACTGAAACCAGGAGATCACGATGAGCCCCACCAATACCGAAAACATGAAAGAGCATCTGGGCGAGGCCGGCGCGCACCTGAAGTCGGCCGCGAATGCCGCCGGTTCGGCGGTCAAGGGCGCCGCCGGCGCCGCCACTGACGAACTGCGTCTGGGCAAGGCCAACATGAAGGCCGAGCTGTCTGACAGCGCCCTGTCCGGCCTGGCCGCGGCCGAGCTGGGCGGTGCCGCCGCCAAGGAACAGATGGACGCACTGATGGACAAGAGCAAGGATCTGATCGACAGCGCCGCCGAGCTGATCCGCGAGCGGCCACTGGCCTCCTTCGGCGTGGCCTTCGCCGCCGGCTGGATCATCGCCAAACTCGCCCGCAGCAACGACTGACCGGCGTGAGCGAACACGCCACACCGCCACCGGGTGAACCGGCAGGAGCGGATGCGCCAGCCCCCGGACTGGAAGAGAGCATCCGCCAGATCGGCAATGCCGGTCGCCAGACGCTGGATTCGGCCTCGCACACGTTCCGTTCGCTGCGGCGCCTGGCCTCGGCCGATTTGGCCCTGGCCCGCAGCGCCTTCGGCCGTGCCCTGGCCTGGAGCGGGGTGGCGATCG
>NZ_BAZI01000438.1 GCF_001310775.1 Stenotrophomonas pictorum JCM 9942 | reverse complement strand
CGCCGCGGCCGGCGATGCAGCCGCGACCGGCGGCACCTGCCCGACAGCCGTCACATAACCGTGAACGGCAGGAAGCCCGCATCCAGGAACGCTAAAAGGGTTGCAATCGGCGAAGACTTGGGCAATCTTGGCGGCACGTGGTGACCGGTTGCGTCGCAAACTGACCCAAACCGGCTTCATCCGGACCTATCCATGTCGATGTCCGTCAGGAAATCTGGATCCCCCCTGTTCCGGCCCTGTCGGACATCGGCGCCTTAATAAAGAACAAAGCCCCGGTCTCCCGGGGCTTTGTTTTTCCTGCTTTTACCGCGGTACCGCCTGGATAAAGAACGGGGCCGGCAGTCCCCCGACTACCGGCCCCTGTGCTACCCCAGCGTGCGCTCCGGTCGGCCCCTGTTCCAATTCCGACCTTGCTGCGCCTGTGTCGCATGCCACGCTGGGTGCAAGGGGGTAACTGCAGGTTGCATGCCAACTTTAGGTCCGCCGCAGCCGCGCGACCATTGGCGGTAAAATCGACACCCCGTCGGCTGGCGCGCCCATTCAGGCCTGCCGACGGACCTCACACTTCCGACTCCGATCCCACGCCATGAGCGACTCCTTCTCCCACTACGACGTCATCGTCATCGGCGGCGGCCATGCCGGCACCGAGGCCGCCCTTGCGGCCGCCCGTGGTGGCGCGCGCACGCTGCTGCTGACCCACAACGTCGAAACCATCGGCGCGATGAGCTGCAACCCGGCCATCGGCGGCATCGGCAAGGGGGCATCTGGTCAAGGAGATCGACGCCCTCGGCGGGGCGATGGCGCATGCCGCCGACCTGGCCGGCATCCAGTGGCGCACGCTCAACGCCTCCAAGGGCCCGGCGGTGCGCGCCACCCGCTGCCAGGCCGACCGCAACCTGTACCGCATGGCGATCCGCCGCATCGTCGAGTCGCAGCCCAACCTGACCGTGTTCCAGGCGGCGGTGGACGATCTGGTGATCGAGGGCGACGCGGTGCGTGGCGCCATCACCCAGACCGGGCTGACCTTCCATGCGCCTGCGGTGGTGCTGACCGCGGGCACCTTCCTGGCCGGCAAGATCCATATCGGCGAAACCCAGTACACCGCCGGGCGCATGGGCGATCCGCCGGCGACCACCCTGGCCGCGCGCCTGCGCGAGCGTCCGTTCGTGATCGACCGGCTCAAGACCGGCACCCCGCCGCGCATCGACGGCCGCTCGCTGGACTACCGCGTGATGGACGAACAGCCCGGCGACGATCCGCTGCCGGTGATGTCCTACCTGGGCAATGTGGCCGAGCACCCGCGGCAGGTGAGCTGCTGGATCACCCACACCAGCGAGCGCACCCACGACATCATCCGCGGCGCGCTGCACCGTTCGCCGCTGTACAGTGGCCAGATCGAAGGCATCGGCCCGCGTTACTGCCCGTCGATCGAGGACAAGGTGGTGCGCTTTGCCGAGAAGGCCAGCCACCAGATCTTCGTCGAGCCCGAAGGCCTGGACGTGGTGGAGATCTACCCCAACGGCATCTCCACCTCGCTGCCGTTCGACGTGCAGCTGGAACTGGTGCGTTCGATCCGCGGCATGGAGAATGCGCACATCACCCGTCCCGCTACGCCATCGAATACGACTTCTTCGATCCGCGCGGACTGAAGAACACGCTGGAGACCCGCCAGGTGTCCGGGCTGTTCTTCGCCGGGCAGATCAACGGCACCACCGGCTACGAGGAAGCCGGCGCGCAGGGCCTGCTGGCCGGCATCAACGCTGCGCTGTTCGTGCAGGGCAAGGACGGCTGGAGCCCGCGCCGCGACGAGGCTTATATCGGTGTGCTGGTCGATGACCTGATCACCCACGGCACCAGCGAGCCGTACCGCATGTTCACCAGCCGCGCCGAGTACCGGCTGCAGCTGCGCGAGGACAACGCCGATACGCGGCTGACGCCGACCGGGCGCGAGCTGGGCCTGGTCGATGACCGGCGGTGGGCCGCGTTCGAAACCAAG
>NZ_BAZI01000437.1 GCF_001310775.1 Stenotrophomonas pictorum JCM 9942 | reverse complement strand
CGGCACCGGCCTGCAGCGCGCGCTCCAGCGCATCGCACTGGCCACGGATGCGCTTGACCCGGGCCAAAACCTTCTTTTTTTCCTCCGGCGAGTGCGGCATGACCGACCCCGATACCTTGTACTGGGGGGTAGTATATTTTGCAGGCTGCGCGATTGCACCCGCCAGAGATGCCGGCACATCCTTCACAGCGCGGTATCACCCCGCGCGCGGGGCCGCAGTATCGTCCCGGTCAACTGCTCCGGAGGCGCCACAATGATCCGCCGATCCGCGCTCCTGCTGCTGCCATCGACGCTGGCTGCGCTGCTGCTGACCGGCTGTGATCGGGCCGGGAACGCCGGCATCGAGACAGCCGCCGTCCCCGACTCGGTGCCGGTGCCCCTGTTTGAAACCTTTGGCGATCTGCATCGGGATATCGGCACGCCCGTACCGATGGCACAACGCTATTTCGACCAGGGCCTGCGGCTGGCCTACGGCTTCAACCACGAAGCCGCCGGACGTGCCTTCGCCGAAGCGGCGCGCCTGGATCCACAGTGCGCGATGTGCGCATGGGGACAAGCGCTGGTGCTGGGTCCGAACATCAACCTGCCGATGGACCCGGCCGCGGCCAAAGAAGCCAGCGCGCTGGCGGCAAAGGCGGCGCATCTGGCCGGCAGCGCGCGACCGGTCGATCAGGCCCTGATCCAGGCACTGCAGAAGCGCTATCTCGCCCCGGCACCGGACGACCGCGCACCACTGGACCACGCCTATGCCGAGGCGATGGCCCAGGTGGTCGCGCAGTTCCCGGACGATGACGACGCGGCCACCCTGTATGCCGAGGCGCTGATGGATCTGTCGCCGTGGGCCTACTGGAACGCGGACGGCTCACCGGCGCAGTTCACCCCGAAGCTCGTCGGCGAACTGGAGCGCGTGCTGGCGCGCAATCCGCGCCACATCGGTGCGATGCACTACTACATCCACGCCATCGAGGCCTCCCCCGACCCCAAGCGCGGCGAACCCTATGCCGATACCCTGGCGGCGCTGGCGCCCGGCTCCGGGCATCTGGTGCATATGCCCGCCCATATCTACATCCGCGTCGGCCGCTACCACGATGCGACCCTGACCAATCTGGCCGCCACCACCGCCGACAAGGACTTCCTGGCCGTATGCCGCGGCAGCAACGGCGTATATCCGCTGGGTTATGTGCCACACAACTGGCACTTCGCGACGATGACCACCGGCCTGACCGGCTCACGCACGCTGGCGCTGCAGGCGGCAAAGCAGACGGCCGAGCGCGCCGACCGCAGCGCCATGGGCGAGGCGACGATGCAGTTCATGCAACAGTTCGTGGTCGCGCCGCTGCTCACCCAGGTCCGCTTCGGCGACTGGGACGCGATCCTGTCCGACACCAGCACGCCATCGGAATTGCCCTATCCGGCCGCGATACGCCACTTCGCCCGCGGCATGGCCCAGCTGCGCAAAGGTGCCGTGGATCAAGCGGAAAAAGAAGCCGACGCGCTGCATGCGATCGCCATCGATCCGGCGATGGCGCAGGTGAGCTTCTTCGCCATCAATCACGCCGACAATGTCCTGCGGGTCGCCGATGGGCTGCTACAGGGCGAGTTGCTGCGAGCACAGGGAAATCATCGCGACGCGATCACCCGCCTGCGCGAAGCCACCGCGGCCGAGGACGCACTGGCCTACAACGAGCCGGCCGACTGGCCCCTGCCGGTACGCCCGTATCTGGGCGCCGCGCTGCTGGAAAACGGCGATGCCAACGGCGCGGCGGAAGCTTCAACCAGGATCTGAAGACCTATCCGCTCAACGGCTGGTCGCTGTTCGGCCTGGCGCAGGCACAGCAGGCCCTGGGCCAAGCCGATGCCGCGCACGAAACCTTTCGCCAGCAGGCCACCGCCTGGCAGTGGGCCGATGCGCCGCTGACTGCCGCGCGCTATTGAGCGCAGCCACGCCGATTCTGCGCCGGGCGTCCCCGCCGCAGGGCACCACTCCCCAGCCGGGAGTAG
>NZ_BAZI01000436.1 GCF_001310775.1 Stenotrophomonas pictorum JCM 9942 | reverse complement strand
CTCTGCGCTGCTGCTGATGGCACTGATGTGGTGGGCGCTGCGCCGCGCCACCGCGCCGGTCCGCTCGCTGCTGCGCGCCCTGGCCGGTACCACCAGCAGTTACCGCGACGGTGAATTCAACTTCAGCGTGCACTGGCGCGGCAACGACGAACTGGCGCAGCTGGTCCGCGCCCATGGCGAACTGGGCGAGGTGTTGCGTGAGCAGCGCCAGGCGCTGGCGCAGCGCGAGCTGCTGCTGGACACCATGGTGCAGAACACGCCGGTGGCAATGCTGCTGCTCACCAACGGCGGCGATGGTGTGCAGCGGGTGACCTTCTCCAACACCGCCGCGCGCAAGCTGCTGCACGGTGGCTGGAAGCTCGAAGGCAAGCGCATGCATGAGCTGCTGGAAAGCATGCCCATCGAACTGCGCAACGCCATCGCCCGGGGCGGGGACAGCCTGTTCGCGGTCCGCGAGCCCGATGCGATGGACGGCGACGAGGACGACGAGCAGATCTATCACCTGTCGCGCCGCAGCTTCCATCTCAACGGCCGTCCGCACGAACTGCTGCTGCTGCGCCTGTTGACCGCCGAGCTGCGCCGCCAGGAAGTACAGACCTGGAAGAAGGTGATCCGGGTGATCAGCCATGAACTCAACAATTCGCTGGCGCCGATCGCCTCGCTGGCCCACTCCGGTGCCGAACTGGTCCGGCGTGGCAAGACCGAACGGCTGGAGGACATCTTCGCCACGGTCGAGGAGCGTGCCCGACACCTGGAAGGCTTCATCCGCGGCTACGCGCGTTTTGCCAAGCTGCCGCAACCGCAGCTGCAGACGGTGGTCTGGAAACCGTTCCTGCAGGGCCTGCAGCAGCAGATCAGCTTCCGCATGACCCCGCCGCCGGACGAGCTGAGCAGCCGCATCGATCAGGCGCAGTTTTCCCAGGCGCTGCTCAACCTGCTCAAGAACGCGCACGAAGCCGGGGCGGACGCGGCCGCCGATTCGGTGGAACTGCGCGTGGCGCGGTTGCCGAACTGGCTGCGTATCGAGGTGCTGGACCGGGGCAGCGGCATGAACGAGGCGGTGCTGCAGAACGCCCTGATGCCGTTCTATTCCACCAAACGCAACGGCACCGGGCTGGGCCTGGCGCTGACCCGCGAGATCATCGAAGCCCATGGCGGCCGCATCGCGCTGCAGAACCGCAAGGACGGCGGTCTGTGCGTGGCGATTCTGCTGCCGCACGATTGAACCCGCCGACAGCCCGGCGACGTCTTCAGAAGCCGGCAGGCGCTGCGGCAGATGGCCTTGCGCCCGCCCGTGCGGTGCATTCACAACGCGCGGATACGCCGTCGTCCCGCAGACACAGGGCGCGATACGCTCGCGCCCTGTGTCTGTCGGCTCAGCCCTTTTTGACCGGTCGTACCCAACCGTCGATGGTCTGCTGCCGTGAGCGCGCCACGGTCAGCTTGCCGGCGGGTGCGGTGCGGGTGACCACCGAGCCGGCGGCAATGGTCGCCCCCTCCTCCAGCGTCAGCGGTGCCACCAGCGAACTGTTGGAACCGACAAACACCCGGTCGCCGATGATGGTCTGGAACTTGTTCACCCCGTCGTAGTTGCAGGTGATGGTGCCGGCGCCGATGTTGGTGCCGCTGCCGATCACCGCATCGCCCAGATAGGTCAGATGGTTGGCCTTGCTGCCTTTGCCCAGGGTCGCCTTCTTGGTCTCGACGAAGTTGCCCACGTGCACGCCCTCGGCCAGTACCGTGCCAGGACGCAGACGCGCGAACGGGCCGATCTGCGCGGCGCCGTCGGCGACCACACCTTCCAGATCGCAATGCGCCCGCACCTCGGTGCCGGCGCCGAGTCTGACGTCCTTCAGACGCACGAACGGACCGATGCTGACGCCATCGCCGAGCTCGACCTCGCCTTCCAGCACCACGTTCACATCGATCTGCACATCGCGGCCCACGGTCACCGTGCCGCGCTGCTCAACGCGCGCCGGGTCCAGCAGCCGTGCGCCCTGCGCG
>NZ_BAZI01000435.1 GCF_001310775.1 Stenotrophomonas pictorum JCM 9942 | reverse complement strand
TCGCCTGGCACGGGCGGGCGTGCAGGCGGTGGTGTTCGACCGTTACGAGAAGATTGGGGGCCTGCTGCAGTTCGGCATCCCCAGCTTCAAGCTGGACAAGAGCGTGATCGACCGCCGCCGCGAGATCCTCGAAGGCATGGGCGTGCAGTTCCGCCTGGGCGTGGAGATCGGCCGTGACATCAGCATCGAGCAGCTGCAGGCCGACTACGACGCGGTGTTCCTCGGCACCGGTGCCTACCGTTACACCGACGGCGGCCTGATCGGCCAGGATCTCAAGGGCGTGCTGCCGGCGTTGCCGTTCCTGGTGCACAACAGCCGCATCGTCAGTGGCGATGATCCGCAGGGACGGCCGATCGCCGGCTGGGAAGACCAGATCGCCCTGCCCGACCTCAACGGCAAGCGCGTGGTGGTGCTCGGCGGCGGTGACACCGGCATGGACTGCGTGCGCAGCGCGATCCGCCTCGGCGCGGCCAAAGTGACCTGCGCGTATCGCCGTGATGAAGCCAGCATGCCGGGCTCGGCACGCGAGGTGGCCAACGCCCGCGAAGAGGGCGTGCGCTTCCTGTTCAACCGCCAACCGTTGGCGATCGAGGCCGGTGCCGACGACGAAGTGATCGGCGTGACCGTGGTCGAAACCGGGCTGGGCGCCCCCGATGCCAACGGCCGCCGCAACGCGGTGCCCATCGAAGGCAGCGAGTCGCTGCTGGAAGCGGATGTGGTGATCATCGCCTTCGGCTTCTCGCCGACGCTGCCGGAGTGGCTGGCAGCCCAAGGCGTACAGGCCAGCAGCAACGGCCGCATCATCGCCGGCGGCAGCTCCCTGCTGCCCTACCAGACCCACAACCCCCGGCTGTTCGCCGGCGGGGATGCGGTGCGGGGTGCCGACCTGGTGGTGACGGCCGTTGCCGAAGGCCGGGACGCAGCGCAGAGCATCATCGCCCTGCTTCAACGCTGACACACGCTCTACACTCAGCGCTCCCCATCCGGAGAAGTCCCCGCAATGCGTATCGGTCTGGCGGCCAACCGCCTGCATCATGAGGGGGCCGATTCGGCCCTGTTCCGCTGGCTGCGCGCGTGCGAAAACGGCATCCGCGAGCTCGGCGTGGAGCTGCACGCGGTTGGTCGCACCTATGACGCCATCGCCAGCACCCGGCCGCTGGAGAACTATCCCGCCCTCAAGCGCTACCCTTACGGCCGCGAGGGCGGACTGATGAAACTGGTGGCCGAAGTCGTCGGCATGGGCACACCGGAACGGACCTTGGACGGCGCCATCTACTTGATCGACCCGGTCGACCCGTCTTCGGTATTCCCCGAAGCCATCGCCTTGAAACGCCAGTGCGTGATCCACGGCAAGCCTTTCATCTCCACCGTGGCCACTGCGCGGGACTGGATCGAGATGGAGCGGATGCATGCGGGCTTTTCCGCCGATCCCGGCGCAGACGATCTGTATGACTTTGCCAATCAGACGTTGGCCCTGATCGCCCACGACGCGCGCAAACCACAGATGCTGGACTTCGCCGCCGAACATTTCGAGGTGCTCTCGCAGTTCGCCCAGCGCATCGGCACCGGCACCACCGGCCAACGTTTGAACGAGCTGGCGTGGAGCCGCGGCTGGCCGCGTGACCAGGAGTGGATCCAGCGCTTCCAGAGCGGGCCGCTGGGTGGCGACGCGCAGATCGCCGACCGGGTGTTGGAGCACCGCTGCCAGCGTGCGATTTTCTTCGAGGACCCACACGTGGCGCGTCAGCACGAGGCGGACATCCAGCTGCTGGAGCGGGCGGTGACGACGGTGACGGACGAGGCGGTGTGCATCACCGCCCCGGGTATTGCTTCTCGCTGGGCGCATGCGGTGCGGATGCGCCAGCGGGCGCGCTGAACGCCATTTTCTGGCGGCTGTCCCCCAAGCCCGGCCGCTGCCGGGCTTTTTGTTGCCGGCGTCCTTTACGGCCTGCAGCAGGGCGTGGCGCAATAAAAAACCCCGCTGCGTGAGCAGCGGGGTTTGGG
>NZ_BAZI01000434.1 GCF_001310775.1 Stenotrophomonas pictorum JCM 9942 | reverse complement strand
CCCGCGCCGAGCTGCGGCGCACCGGACACAAGGCCTGTCGCAATGCCGGGGCCGAAGATCCCGAGCGCCAGCAAGGTGAGCGAGGCCAGCATGATGACCAGCGCGTGGTCGATGGACGGCTCGGCGGGATGGACTTGGAACTGAGCGAACAAGCCCGAGCCGATCCCGACGATCACGGCCAGCACCAGAACCTTGACGCCGGAGGCCACCACGTTGCCCAAGACCTTTTCGGCGAGGAACGCGGTCTTGTTCCAGAGTGCGAACGGCACAAGCACAAAGCCCGCAAGCGTGGTCAGCTTGAACTCGATCAGCGTGATGAACAGTTGGATCGCCAGCACGAAGAAGCACAAGATCACAACCAGCCACGCGAGGAACATCACCACGATGGGATCAAGGTTCACGAACACTTCGGGGAAGCCCGCCATCTCGCCGATCTGCTCCAAAATCGGCGCCCCGGCGTCGATCCCGGTTTTCGCCAGCCGGCCCGGCTGCAGGAAGTTCTCCATCGTGATGGCCGAGCCGGTGGCGGTAATGCCCAATCCCGCAAACGAGCGGAACACGATGCTGGCCAGCCAGTTGAAGTTATTGATGATGTAGGCGAAGGCACCGACGTAGAGCACCTTGCGCAGCAGCTTGGCGATCACGTCCTCGCCCTGGCCGGTGGCATGGCTCATGGCCCAATACAGTCCGGCGATCGTCATGTCGATGACGATCAGCGTGGCCGTGAGGAACGCCACCTCGCCACGCAGCAGCCCGAAACCCGAGTCGATATAAGCGGCAAAGGTGTTGAGGAATTGGTCGATGATGGTCACATCATTCATGGCGTGTCCTCCGGTTCGGCGGGAAAGGCCGGCGCCATGCCATCGGCCGGTTCCTCGAAGCTCGGCGGAATCGGCGGCAGGTCGGCCAGCGTCTGGTATTCGTCCGGCCCGGCCTCGCCGGAGAAGAAGCGCCGCCGGAAGCTTCGGCGGCGGCGCGGCAAGCGTCCTCGCCCTTGGCCTGCCGGTCGGCCGCGCATTGCGCGCGCAATGCCTTGAGCCGCGCAGGATCGGCGGCCAGAGCATCGGCAAGGTTGTCGGCCGGCTGCTTGTTGCAAGCGGCCAGCAGCACGACAAGCACCACAACAGACGGGGCGAGGACGCATCGCATGGCGGCCTCCCGTCAGTTGCCGTAGAAGTTCACGGACTGCGGCGTGTACGGCGTGCCTTCGCCCAGGAAGCGCCGCCGCACTTCGCGGGCGCGCTCCGTGGCCGCCGCCTGCCGCGCCAGATCCAGCGACGCCGCCCGGTCTTGCGTGATCTGGAGCCGCTGCGACTGGATCGACTGTTTGGCCTGCAAAGCCAGCAACTGGTTCATGGCCTGCATCGCCTGCAAGGCACCTTCGGCCGACTGGCTCTTGCCCACGAGATCGGCCAGCACGCTTTCGTCTTCGCCCAGGTTCTGCGACACCTGCGCCTGCATCTGCATCGTGGTCTGCAAGCCGTTGAGCGTGTTCTTCCAACGCTCCTGCGCATCGCGGTACATCTGGTCGCCGCTGACGGTGGCGGCGTACTGCTCGGGATACAGGCGCGCGAACTCCCGATCGAGGTTCGTCACGTCGAAGGCCAAGCCGCGGGCCTGGGCGATCAGTCGCTCGGTCGTCGCCAGGTTGGCGCGCAACTGGTTCACCACGCTAGACGGCAGGCTGGCGAGGTTGCGCGCCTGGTTCATCAGCATCTTCGCTTCGTTCTGGAGCTGCTGGATCTGGTTGTTGATCTGCTCCAGCGTGCGGATGGCGGTCAGCGTGTTCTGCACGAGGTTGGTGGGATCGACCACGACCCATTGCGCATGGGCAGTGGCGGTGCAAAGCATGGCCGCGATGGCAGCGGCGATAAGACGCTTCTTCATGGCAGGTTCTCCAGGGGTTGGTCAGCGAGGGAACCCGGCGCAAGGCCGGGGAACGAGGGCAGCAGGTCGGCCGCCCAATCGAGGCCGCGATGGCGCAGCCAGGCGCCCGCGAAGCCGGGC
>NZ_BAZI01000433.1 GCF_001310775.1 Stenotrophomonas pictorum JCM 9942 | reverse complement strand
CGAGGCGGTCGCCGCCGAGCAGCGGGTGCTGCAACTGGAACGTGAACTGGAAGAAGTCGGCAGTCAGCTGCGGACCGATCCCCTGACCGGGGCACTCAACCGGCGTGGCTGGAAGAAGTGCTGGGCGGGGAACTGCGCGCCGGCACCACGCCGCTGAGCGTGGCGATGCTGGACCTGGACCACTTCGGCCAGACCAACGCGACCCACGGCCATGCCGGCGGCGATCAGGCGCTGCGGCACCTGGTGGCGGTGATCCAGCATCGGTTGTGCGGCCGCGATCATATCGCCCGCCTGGGCGGCGACGAGTTCGTGCTGGTGCTGCCCGAGCTGGGCCGCGGTGCGGCGTTGGAAACGGTGCAACAGCTGCAGACCGCACTGGTCCAGCGACCATTCCTGCATGAGGACCAGCGCGTGCAGGTCCGTTTCAGTGCCGGCGTCGCCAGCGCGGTGGCCGGGGAAACGGCCGATGCGCTGCTGCAACGCGCGACCGTGCCCTGTATGCCGCCAAGCGCGGCGGCCGCAACCTGGCGATCCTGGCCGACTGAGCGGCAAGTTGGAAAAGGCTGTGATATTTCCTGCGCTGGTGCGAATCATCAGGGCATGGATACCATCATGATGGCCGGGACGAGCGAGGATCTGCAGCAGCGCTTCGCCGCGCTGCTGGCACAGCATCAGGGCATCGTACTCAAGGTCGCCCGCGCCTATTGCCATGACAGCGAGGAGCGCAGGGACCTGCTCCAGGAGATCAGCATCCAGGCCTGGCGTGCGTTCCCCGCCTTCGCCCCGGAGCGCGCGCAATTCAGCACCTGGCTGTACCGTATCGCGCTGAATGTGGCGATCTCGCAATTGCGCCACCAGCGCCTGCGCCTGCATCACCACCACGATGTCGATGCCGCGCGCATCGATGACCTCGCTGCGGTGGCCGACAGCGCCGAGGATGCGGCCAGTCTGGCCCAACTCAATGCACTGATCCGCAGCCTGCCGGCCCTGGACCGCGCCTTGCTGCTGTTGCACCTGGACGACTGCAGCCACCGCCAGATCAGCGAGGTGCTGGGCCTCAGTCCGGGCAATATCGCCACCCGCCTGCACCGCTTGCGCCAGCAACTGCGCCAGCGGCTCAACCCATCCCCCGACCGCTGAGGACACGCGCATGGAACTGGACGATCTCAAATCCGCCTGGGCGCAGCAGGCCCGGCGTCTGGACCAGATCGAAGCGCGGGCGCTGGAGGCCTGGCGTGAGCCGCGTCGCCGCGACGTGCGCAAACGCCTGCGGGGATTCAGCGCGTTGCAGCTGCTGTGGCTGGCGGTGTGGATCGTGGTCACCGCACTGGCCGCCCGCTTCTGGATCGAGCATCGGCAGGTGCCGCATCTGCTGCTGACCGGACTGGTCTTGCACGGCTACGGCATCGCCGCGATCTGGGTGTCGATCACCCGCGCGTTGCTGTCCGCGCGCCTGCAGTACACCCAGGCACCGGTATTGCAGCAGCTCACCCGGCTGGCGCAGCTGCGCCGCTTCACCGCCCTCACCGAGCTGGCGCTGGGGCTGCCGTGGGCCTGTCTGTGGCTGCTGGCCACGCAGTGGCTGTGCGTGCAGTGGCTGGGGTTGGATCTGTATGCGATGGCGCCGCGCTGGTTCCTCGCCACACTGGGGGCAGGCCTGGTCGCGGCAGTGGCCGGCAGCGTCCTTGCGTACTGGGCGCTGCACCGGGTACCCGCCTCCCATTGGCTGCACCGCGGATTCGAGGCCCTGTCCGGGCAATCACTGGCCCGCGCCCAGCAGGAACTGCGCGAGCTGCAGGACCCGCTGCACTAGCCCCGTTCCGTGCATGGTCTGTCCCAGGCCGGGCTTCGTCCTGTTTGGCGAAGCCGTGGTTCAGGGGACACGTCGGTGCTGATCGCGCCCACCGGTGTCGCAGGGCGCGGGCCGGCACCGGCACCGGCACCCATCACGCCATCATTCGTGCTCAGTGCGCCGGCTTGCCGCCGCCGCGCAGCCGCTGGAACAGCG
>NZ_BAZI01000432.1 GCF_001310775.1 Stenotrophomonas pictorum JCM 9942 | reverse complement strand
TGCGGCGCGCAGCAAAGTGGGGGCGTTCATGGCTGGCCCCGCCGGCGCGGCGCGCTGGCCAGCCAGCGCTCAAGCAGGAACAACAAGGCGATGGCCAACAGCAGCCAATGGCCCAGCTCGGTTGCGGGCTGCGGATAGGGCGTAGCACCGGTTTCCGGCGGTATCGTCGCGGCCGGGGCACGTTGCGGCGTGGGTGACGCCTGCAGTACCGAACGCAGCCCGGTGGGGAATTCGGCATCAAGCAGCACCGGCAGGCTTGCCGGCTGCAGTGGTGCTGCCCAGCGCAGCCATTGGCCGTGCGCCGTGCCAATCCGCTCCACGACCAGTACCCCGTTGGCGTCACGCCACAGCGGTGTGCGCTGGGCATCGGCAGGTACCGGTGTGCGTGCATCCACCAGCAGGCGGCCGCCGCGCTGCAGCCATGCGCTGGTGTCGGCGGGCAGCGGCTTGGCCGACAGCCAGACGCGTAGCGCGTTGTCGTCGCTGAAAGCGACCGTGTCATCCGCCGTCTGTGGCCTGGCGCCACGCCATGCGCTGGCGGCCGCATCGAGATAGCGCACGCCCGGCGTGCCAGCGTCGTCGTGACGGATCTGCAACTGCGGCGCAGCGACGGTCGTCGGCGTTTCCGTCGCGGCGGTCTGCTCCAGCACCTGCCACCGCACCGTGCGTGACAGCTGAGGACGTTGCGCGTCCAGCCCATCAAGCACCGATGGAACAACCACGGTGAGCGGGGCGCCGGCCGGCAGGCTGGCGTCCAGCTCGCGCAGCAGGCTGGACGGCGACTCCGAGTCCTGCGGAGCTGCGGTGTTGTCGATGGAGGGGAAGCCCGCTGCCAGCCACAACCACCGGGCATCGGCATGGCCAACGCTGCGTTGGGCGGCGGCAAGATCAACACCGGGCACTACCGCGATGCGCGGCCGGGTATCAGGCACACCGGTCAGTGCTGGCCGTGCCAACAGGACGGCCAGCAAGGCAAGCAGCAGCAAGCGCAGCACCAGCAGCGGCCATTCGTCGAAACGGATGCGGCGACGCGGGCGCGGCCTGGCCGACAGCCAGCGCAGCGCGGCGAAGTCGATGACGCGTTGCTCGCTGCGGCGGGCAAGATGGATCAGCAGCGGCAGCAACAGTGCCGCCAAGGCGATGAAGCCGGCTGGGAACAGCCACAGCAGGCTCATGCACCGCTCCCGGCACGGCGCCCGAACAGGCGCTGCAACGGTGCATCGATGGCTTCATCGAGATAGGCGGTGTCATGGCGGATGCCGGCGGCCTGCAGCCGTGCATCCAGCACGCGCTGTGCGTCCTTGAAGCGGGCGAGGTACTCGCCGCGTACCGTTGCGCCATCGCCCAGCAGCTCATCGCCGGTTTCCGGATCACGGAAACGGTGGCCGTCGCGGAACGGGAAATCACGCTCTTCCACCGTCAACAACTGCAGGTGGATCACATCGCGGCCGGCCCTGGCCAGGCGCTCGGCCAGCGCGATGCCGGCTTCGTCGAAACCGTCGCCGATCATCACCACCAGATCATTGCGGGCGATGCGCTCCCACAAGGGTGACAGCTTCAGTTGTGGCGGCCATTGCCCTGCAGCCTTCAATCCCTGCAGCTGCAGGTGCAGGCGGTCGCGTTGGCGCAGGCCGTTGCCGGCCGGCAGCAACTGCACGCCATCGCCGCCCAGTGCGATCAGGCCGAAGGCGTCCCCCTGCTGCATCGCCAGTTCGGCCACGCAGCCGGCCAGCGCCCTGGCCGCATCCAGCCGCTGCCAGTCCGGCCGCGTCTGGTCGGCCTGTGCCATCGAGGCACTGGCATCGAGCAGCAGCCAGACGGTGATCGGGCTTTCGCGCTCGGATTCGCGTACGAAGAAGCGGTCCGAGCGCGCATAGAGTTTCCAGTCGATCTGGCGCAGTTCATCGCCCGGTTCATAGGCGCGGTACTGCGCGAACTCCAAGCCGGCACCACGGCTGCGGCTGGCATGCGCGCCGATGCCACGGCTGCCGCTGGCCCGCTGCGGCCAAAGC
>NZ_BAZI01000431.1 GCF_001310775.1 Stenotrophomonas pictorum JCM 9942 | reverse complement strand
CCGCGGTGCTGGATTTCGACCGGCAGCAGGGCGATGGACAGGCGTGGCTGGCGGCCGCGCCGGCCGATCTGTCGGCCTGGTCATCGCTGCTGCGCTTTGCCGGGGTGAGTGTCCAGCAGGGGACAGGCGCGGCGCGGGGCTGGCTGCAGGTCCGTGACAACAAGGTCGTGTCGGTGACGGTCGATGCCGACCTCAACGGGCTGCTACTGGCCGGAGCGCCGTTCAGCGAAGGCACGAAGGCGCCTTCCACATTTCTGCACCGGGTGCAGGCACGCGCGCGCTGGAGGCAGATCGAGGGCGGCTGGCGGCTGGACGCGCCGCAATTGCGCATCGCCTCGGAAGGGCGCATGCAATCACTCGATGGTCTGCTGTTGGCCGGCGGCAACGATTTCGCCCTGCAGGGCAAGCAGATCGATGTCACGCCATTGCTGCGCGTGGCCGCACTGGGTGAACAGCTCTCTCCGCCCCTGCGTCAGTGGCTGCATCGCGCCCGCCCGGTGTTGCGGTTTTCGGATGTGAGCATCGCCGGCCACCGCGGCGGCGCGCTGCGGGGCCGTGGCGAGCTGGAAGAGGCGGCATTCGATGCCATCGGCGGCAGCCCGGGGCTCAGTGGTCTGCGCGGGCATTTCGAAGGGGATGGCCAGGCGGTGGCGCTGACGCTGCTGCCGGACCGCACGGTCAAGTTGACTGGCCCACCGGCTTTGGCGTCACGCACGAGCTGAAACTGCGTGGGCAGCTGGTGGGCTGGCGCGAAGGCGATGGCTGGCAGGTGGGCACGCCGGCGTTGCGTGTGCAGGGCACCGATTATGCGGCCGATCTGCGTGGCGGACTGTGGTTCCAGGGTGACCGCACCCGTCCATGGATCAACCTGGCGGCCAAGCTGGACGATGTGCCGATGACCGTGGCCAAGCGCTTCTGGGTGCGCTCGCGTATGAGTGAGACGGCGGTGGCGTGGCTGGACGCGGCGCTGGTCGACGGTCACCTGCGCGACGGCATCGCATTGGCGGTAGGTGACATGGACGACTGGCCGTTCAATGGCCACAACGGTCGCTTCGAGGCGCGTGGCCGGATCGATGAGGGGGCGATCCGCTTCGCTGGCGATTGGCCGCTCATCAATGGCGTGGATGGCGACATCGCCTTTATCGCCAACGGTTTCGCGTTGCAGGGCAAGGGCGAGCTGGCCGGGGTGAAGATCGACAGCTTCCAGGCCGGGATCGCCGATTTCCGCGAGTCGCGCCTGCATGTGGCCGCACGTACCGTCGATGACAGCAGCCACCTGCTGGCGATGCTGCGCAAGAGTCCGCTGCAGGCCAGCTACGGCGAAACCCTGGACAACCTAGCAGTGTCCGGACCGGCGAGTGTGACCTTCGATCTGCTGCAGCCACTGCGCGGCGGCGCGGGCCGGCTTGCCGGCGAGGTGGAACTGCGCGGAGCCAGTCTGGCTGACAAGCGGTGGGATCTGAAGTTCGACAATGTGCGCGGCACGGCCAGTTACGGCGGCAATGGCTTTGACGCGCCGGCGCTGGCGGTGCGCCACAGGGAGCGTGATGGCCTGCTGACGCTGCGCGCCGGCGCGCCGGTGCGCGATCCGGCCCATGCGTTCGAGGCCGAGCTGACGGCGGCGCTGAGCGCCAGCGATCTGCTTGACCGGGCGCCCGAGCTGGATTGGCTCCGGCCCTATATCCAGGGCACCTCGCAGTGGACGATCGGAGTCACCTTGCCGAAGGGTGCGCCCGGCAACCGTTCCGTGCCGCCGACCCGGCTGACGTTGCGTTCGGCGCTGCAGGGCACGCGCCTGCAGTTCCCGGCACCGCTGGACAAACCGGCGGCCGAAGCGCTGGGCACCACGGTGTCGGCGGCGCTGCCGTTGGGCAGCGGCATCACTGAAGTCGCTTTCGGCCAGCGTCTGGCATTGGCCGCGCGCACCCACAATGGCAAGACCGGCGTGCAGGTCACGATGGGCAGCGATCGGGTGGACCGTGAGCCGCCGGCCGAGGGCCTGGTGGTCAGCGGGCGCACACCG
>NZ_BAZI01000430.1 GCF_001310775.1 Stenotrophomonas pictorum JCM 9942 | reverse complement strand
CTGCCACCGGCAGCGAGGCGCGGCATTTTGCCGCCGACCTGCGTCGTGCCGATGAGATCGGCACCCTGCTTGACGCGGTGCAGGCTGGGGCGCGATCGATGTGCTGGTGAACTGTGCCGGCATCCAGCACGCCGCGCCGCTGGCCGAGCAGCCCGCGCAGAAGTGGGACGACATCATCGCGCTCAACCTCAGCGCCGCCTTCCACACCATGCAGCAGACGCTGCCGGGCATGGCCGAACGCGGCTACGGCCGGGTGGTCAACATCGCCTCGGTGCACGGGCTGGTGGCCTCGAAGAACAAGGCGCCGTATGTGGCCAGCAAATTCGGCATCGTCGGCCTGAGCAAGGTTGCCGCACTGGAATACGCCAGCGCCGGCAGCCGCGACAGCGGTGGCGTCACCGTCAACTGCGTGTGCCCGGGCTGGGTGGAGACGCCGCTGATCGAGCCGCAGATCCAGGCCCACCGCAACGGTGGCAGCCGCGAGGACGGCGTGCGTGCGTTGCTGGAAGAGAAGCAGCCGAGCCTGCGCATGTCCCTGCCCGAGGACATCGCGTCGATGGTGGTTTGGCTTTGCCGCCGCGAGGCCCACAATGTCACCGCCGCCGCCCTGCCCATGGACGGAGGCTGGACCGCCCAGTAACCCGAACCGTGACCATGCCGACCCTGCTGATTGCCGACGACCACCCGCTGTTCCGCGCCGCACTGCGTCAGGCCGCCAGCGAAGCCATGAGTGATTTGCAGGTGCGCGAGGCCGAATCGCTGGACGGGGTGCTGGCCGCGCTCGATACCGCACCGGAAACCGACCTGATCCTGCTGGACCTGCACATGCCCGGCAACCACGGGCTGGCCGGGCTGGCGGCGATCCGCGCGCAGCATCCGGGAGTGGCGGTGATCGTGGTTTCGGCCAATGACGATCCGCGCGTGGTGCGCCGCGCGCTCGATCACGGCGCGGCCGGCTACCTGCCCAAGAGTTCGGGCCTGAACGAACTGCGCGAAGCCATCCGCTGCGTGATGGCCTGCGAGCAGTGGCTGCCGGCCTCGCTGCGCGCGGCGGTGTCGCGCGCGCAATCCTCCAGCCACGACAGCGAACTGGCAGCGCGCTTGGCCAGCCTGTCGCCGCAGCAGTTCCGGGTGCTGGTGCTGGTTGCGCAGGGCCTGCTCAACAAGCAGATCGCCGACCGCCTGGAGGTGCAGGAACGCACGGTCAAGGCGCATCTGTCGGCGATCTTCGAGCGCCTGGGCGTGCGCAACCGCACCCAGGCCAGCGTGGTGCTGCGCGAGCTGGAACTGAGCGATCCGGCGCGCCAGATCGAGGCCTGAGCGGCTCCTCCCTCAGCTGCCGCGCAGCAGCCGGTGCAGCAACATGCCGACCAGCATCGCCGGCACGAACCACAACGCCTCCGGTGAGGCCACGCCCAGGCCGACCAGCGCCGGGCCCGGGCAATAGCCGGCCAAGCCCCAGCCGATGCCGAACAGGGCCGCGCCCAGCAGCAGCGGACGGTCCAGGGTGCGCAGCGAAGACAGCTGGAAGCTGCCGGCAAACACCGGCGCCGGCCGCTTGAGCACGAAGCGGAACAGCACCAGCGTGGTGGTCACCGCCCCGCCGAGCACGAACAGCAGCGCCGGATCGAAATCCCCGGCGATATCCAGAAAGCCCAGGATGCGCAGCGGATCGGTCATGCCCGATACCGCCAGGCCCAGACCGAACAGCGCGCCGGACAGCAACGCGGCGAACAGGGTGCGGGAGGAATTCATGCCAGATGCCTCACAACAAAAGTGGTGACGATCGCGGTGGCCATGAAGGTCAGCACCGCCGCGAAGGAACGCGGTGACAGCCGCCCCAGTCCGCACACGCCATGGCCGCTGGTGCAGCCGTTGCCCATGCGGGTGCCAAAACCGACCAGCAGGCCGGCAACGACCAGCATCCACACCGGAAAGCCCTGCCGTGGCGTATAGGCCCCGGGTACCAGCAGCAGCCACGCCGCACCGGCACCGATCAGCCCGAGCAGGAACAGCACCCGCCAGGCGGTTTCG
>NZ_BAZI01000429.1 GCF_001310775.1 Stenotrophomonas pictorum JCM 9942 | reverse complement strand
TTTGAGCAGCGCACCTGCCGGGGCCTGCGCGCGGGTACCGCGTCCCCATGACACCGCCAGCGCGAACGCCGGCTGCGCGAGCACACCGCACAGCGCCGCCACCACGCCGCCGAACGCCGTGGCCAGGCTCAACACCAGACCCGTCGCCAGTGCGGCGGCAATCGCACGGGTGCGCGTGTGATCAGTCATCGCGACCGTCGATGCGGGCGATTTTTACCGGCGCCAGCGGTTGCGGCGGCAGCTGCAGATGGAATCCGCGCTCGACCAGATTCGCGCGCACGAGCGCGGCGTCGGCCTGGGCCAGGCGACGCTCGGGAGTCAGGGCCACCTCCATCACAAAGGTGTACGGTGCAAGCGTGGCACCCAGTGTGGCCGGGATCACATCGAAATCATCACGCTTGGCAAGATAGACGTAGGTGTCCTGCTTGCGTTGGCTTTTATAGACGTAGCTTGCATGCCCATGGGGCGTTGCCCTGGGATTGAGTGGCCATGATTGTGGAGGAAATGCCGCAGCGGCGAAAGGCGCGCCCTGTGCGCGTGCCACGGTTTCAGCCGTGCGCACTGCGGTTGTTCATCAAAATCCCACGCTGCGCCGGAAGGTGACAGCGTCACCTTCCATTTCCGCCCACAGCCCCGCTATATACTCGCGCCATCGACCGCTCCTGGAATACCGCGTGACCGCAGCATCGCCGCCCCGCATGACGCCTGTCTCCATTCGCGCCTTTACCGCCACCACTGCACTGGGTGCCGGACTGGCCGCGCAGCGGCACGCTCTGCGCGATCGGCGCAGTGGTTTGCGCCGCAACGACTTCGGCCCCGATCCGCTGGAATGCTGGATCGGCCGCGTCGACGGACTGGAAAGCGCCGCGGTTCCCGAGGCGCTTTCCGCCTACGATTGCCGCAACAACCGCCTGGCCTGGCTGGCGCTGCAGCAGGACGGTCTGCCGCAGCAACTGGCCGCGGCCATTGCCCGCCATGGCGCGCACCGCATCGCAATCGTGATCGGCACCTCGACCTCAAGCATTGGCGCCACCGAAGAGGCCTACACGCGGCTCGAGCCCGATGCCGAGGGCGTCCCTCAGTTTCCGGCCGATCTGCAACGGGCGCGTATCCATTCACCCCATTCGCTCGGCGAGTTCGTGCAGCAGGCCACCGGCCTGCGGGGCCCCTGCGTCACCGTGGCCACGGCCTGCTCTTCCAGCGCCAAGGTGTTTGCCCAGGCCGCCCGCTGGATTTCCGCCGGCATTGTCGATGCCGCGCTGGTGGGTGGCGTGGATACGTTGTGCGGCAGCGTGCTGTTCGGCTTCAACGCACTGCAGCTGGTCTCGCCCACCCCGTGCCAACCCTTCGATGCACGCCGCAGCGGCCTGTCGCTGGGCGAGGCCGGTGGCTTTGCACTGCTGGAACGTCTCGATCCCAATGACGGCGCTGCGCTGCGCCTGTGCGGCTATGGCGAGTCCAGCGACGCCCACCATATGTCCGCGCCACATCCGCAAGGGCTGGGCGCGCGGCTGGCCATGGCCGATGCCCTGCACCGCGCCGGTATCGACGCCAGCGAGGTGGGCTACCTCAACCTGCATGGCACCTCGACCCCGGCCAATGACAGTATCGAAGCACGCGCGGTGGATGCGCTGTTTCCGCCGACACTGCATGCCGGTTCAACCAAGGGCTGGACCGGACATACGCTGGGCGCGGCAGGCATTGTGGAATCGGCCATCGCACTGCTGGCCCTGTCGGACGGCCTGCTGCCGGGCACCCTCAACAGCGAGGTCCGCGATGACGCCTGCGGTGAGCAGATCCATTTTGAAAATGCACAGCGATCCATCCGTTACGCGATGAACAATTCATTCGGTTTTGGCGGCAACAACTGCTCGCTCGTGTTCGGCAGGGCGGACTGATGGCGATGCTTGAAGCAACCCTGGAAGGTGTGGGTTTCTGGTGCACCGGCCTGCCCTCGTGGCAAGCGGCGTGTGATCACGTGCGCACAGGGGCGATCCCGGAAGGCGCACCCGCGCGGCCGTCGGCGCAGCTGCTGGCCGCCAA